>NZ_JAJEQN010000011.1:0-93043 GCF_020687335.1 Anthropogastromicrobium aceti | reverse complement strand
GTTCGACTATTTTTACTTTTTCTACTGGTTCTATCTTACTCTTTCTGAACATGAAAATACCCCCATATAGGACTTTTATATTTCATTGTCCTATATGAGGGTAGCATATCACACATCGTTGAGAGGTGCGGGGAGTCCTTTCATTCAAACTCTCAGACTGTTTGCAATGGAGCTTTATCCATCAGTTCTTTTAGCTGTTTTACTGTCATTCCAGCTTTCTCAGCTGCCTTTTCAATACTAAGAGATCCATCTTCAACCAAATCAATAAGAGTAAGAATTTTAGCTTTCTCTGTCTCTCTTCCAATAATCGTATTTAATGCATCGCTCATAGTGTGGATACCTCCTTCCGCGCTCTTTTCTTTATTTTCATTATACGCATCAATAAATCTGTGGTCATCACCCATTACACTTAGAAGTTCCAATGTTTCCTTAACATGATCGATTGTCTGCGGATTTGGCACGTAATCATTCGTCAATCTCTGTTGAACAAAATAATCTGCAACAATACGGAAGTCACTCGTAAACTGCTCTACCTTCTCTTTCGGAAGATACGCAACCGAAAATATCTTCACCTTATAATCGTTTACATATTCTTTCAGCTCTTCTGGAATCTCCAGACAATCTCTCAGCGAAATTTCATCATTCCACTTGGGATTCGTTCCAAAATACAGAACAAACGTGACAACCGGATACTTCGGTTCCTTTGAATCATACTGTGAACGATACTCTGCGCCATCATATCCGATAATTCTCAAAGGCATCAGTTTATCCACTCTTGTCTGGTTTTCTGTTCCAATGCATGCCAGACGGATTGTTCCGTTTCTCCACGCCTTTGCAACATCTCGTTCCTGACCATGAATTTTCCCATCCACTTTATAAGAAGAATTCGGTGTCCGATCTTCCAAGTCATCTGGATTTATCAGTCTTCTTCCGTTGAAAAGCAGCACGTTTGCTATGTCAGCAAACACATCATTATAGCCTTCCAGCGTTTTTTCTGCTATATCTTTTTCAGCCACCTCGTCACCGCCTTTCATTACAGAAGCCTCTAACATATTATATTTTCATGTTACCACAAAGCCCACTGCATAGCAAGAAGCCTTCCTATATTTTTTACTCAAAATTCAAAAACAAACCAAACTGCATGAATTTCACTGGGATAGGCACCGGCTCTTTCTCTAATCTTCTCGTTTTGTGGACACAAATGCCTATTGAGCCACCGGGACACTAATTAAGCCACCGTATCCAATTAAATGACCACCGTTCCTGTCACCGTGGTTGTTAAGATGTACTGAAAAATGCAAGAAGGAGATTGGGGATAGTAGACAATATGGGGAAATTGGAGAAAAAGAAAAGCCATGGCTTGTGTCATGACCTTTCAAAAATTTGTATTATTTTGCAACACCAGCAAGAGATACTGTAACTTGGAAAGTTGACTGATCTTCTTCGCTGGAATTGTTGACACACTGTTCATCGGTGCCTTCAATCCAAATATACACCCGCATTATTTTTCCATCATAGTCTACATCTGATGCAAGTGTTGTTGCATTTGATGTAGGTGCTGTGTACACAGCACCATTTTTCTGTGCTGCGTAATTATGCTGTGCCTTTGAAGAATCTGTCCAGATATAATTTTCACCATAAACATGAGCATAAGTAACAGGAGCCACATTTGCAGTGTCCGCTACATAAGTCCAACCGTCAATTCCTGTGCCATCGTTTCCTTTTCCGGTTTCATCATATGGTGCATACACCAATACTAATTCTTCATCTCCGCTTGGAATGGTTCCATCCAAATCCTGCATGGTAATACCAACTCTGAGAGATTTCGGAATAATATCGGATGTAGCTGTTCCTGTCGCAGTAACCTGAACAGCAGGTACTCCGTCCTCAGCAGCAAGATAAACATCACAGGTACCTGTCTGAGTAACAGTATAAATAACATATTCGCTTTTGATAAAAGCATAACGTGCCGGATCAATGGTATATGTTCCGGTTTTATCTCGTGTGTATTCACCTGTCTCATTTACATCTGCCTGCATATAGGAGTGCACCAATCCATCCTGCCCCCATGTCAAAGAAGCATACCAGTCTTTTAAATCATTGGTCGAAGAAGGACTGATTTTATGTCCTATTGAAGAAGCTACAAGAGATTGGTTTGTACCATGCTGTGCACCTTCTGTCAATTTGGCAACTTGTAATACGAAGTTGTCGGTTTTTGCTGCAATCGTAGATGTAGTGGCATCTACGGTGTTATTGCTGACATACCATGCATAAGTCGATGAAGCCAGTGCAACGAATGCTACGGCAACTGAAAGTATGGAAGCAATCAACTGTTTCTTTAATTGTTTTACCGCCACAAGGCCATCTCCTTCCTCACAGTATTTCTTTCAAATAATCCTCCCTCCGCCACAACCGGAGAGAGGGGATATGCTTCAAACTAAGTTTATTACTGATTGTCAGCAGTTGCTGTAAAGTTGATCTTTACGCTCTGAGATTCATCAAGTTTATCTTCCTGAAGGTTCTTAGTATGAATATTAGTGTCAGATCCTTCATAATAAACATACACATTAACAAGTGTATTCTGTCCAGCTGTTACAGTGCCAAGTACTGGGGCAGAATTATCTGCTGCGGAAGACAGCTTGATTTCATATCCATTATTTCCTAAGCCGTATACAACCCATGCAGATGCATCAGAATTTGTAACGAGAACACGGAATGCTGTTTTTAATAACTGACCATCAGTTGCATCCTTAGAGCCTTCAACACTCTCAACTTTTAAGTCATTCAGGTTCTGACCTTTTGAGCTAATGTTAAACTGCTCTTTCTTTGCAAATTCTTTACCGTCTGCCTCGTCTGGTGTTCCAACAGACTTTAAGTCACCCTTTAACGTTGCATTATCAAGATCAGTACCATAGCCTGTCATGAATGTTCCTTTGGTTGAACCAGCTTGTTCGCCAAATGTTGCCGGATAAAGTTCAATAGGACCAGTAATCTGTGTAACTGCATGTGTGGTATCTACAGCATTTGCTCCTGTAGGACCATTTGTAATTGTCATAAATGCTGCATTTGACTGTGCACTGATATTTGTGGTTGTTGCATCAACCTTATTATTCGTTACAAACCACGCATATGTACTTGATCCGAGCGCTACAGCGGCAACGCATACCATGGCAACCGCTGCGCCAAGCTGTTTTTTAAGAGCTTTTACGCTTCCTAAATTTTCTTTCTTCATTATAATTTCCTCCAATCCTTTACGGCTGAAATGTATATTTCCTTTTATCGGACAAGGCTTTTGTATTCAGATCAAGCTCTCACCGGGCCCGGTTAATTGAGTTATCTCCTCTGCCGTTTTCGGTGAGGATATGATCTCAATACAAATCTATCTTTTGTTCGGTCTTTTTTATTATTCAGCCGCTGGAAAATTCCCTTGTGGAATCTCCCCCTTATATATAATCGGTGGTTGTGGCACCGGTCATACCAAACACAAATTTTCGCTAGCAACAATCTAACCACTGACTACTGACTACTTAATCCTTATTTCTTCTATTTTCCCAGGTGATTACCCTGTCACTGTAATAACTGTCGTTTGGTGCTTCGTTTCCGGCGGCATCAATTGGCTTGTCGTCAAACAGTGTATCTTTAATATCGGTAACAAATTTCCATAACAAACTTGACTGATCGTCGTAGTCGGCATCAATATTCATGCTAAGCTCGACGCTTCCTCCGATAATGCGGTCTACGCATTCTGGATCGTCGCCTTCCATCCATATTACAATTGTGTATTTATCTACGTTTCCGACAAGGAAATTTGTTTCTTCATAGCTGCACACAATCGTGTCCGACTCAAAGTTTACACATCCTTCTTCTGGCTCTCCATTTGCAGACGGTTCTGCATAAACAGTGCGTTCTCCATTTCTCCAGACTGCCACTCTTACAGCTTCTTCTGCACCTTTTGAGCATGAGTCAAGTGTAATGGATGCAACATAACCTAGATCTTCCTTTCCTGCATTTCTAAGATAATATGTGTACGCCATATAGTTTTTTCCATTATGGCTGCCTTCTATGTCATCCACATCCTCAGGAATATCGTCTATTGAGATGTTTGTCGCATCTTTTACTGTGCTTGCAGTAAGTCGTGCTGTCGCACCCTTGAAGTCTCCAGTATCGGCTATACTTACACCTTTTCTGTACAGCTCTAATCGGTTCAGGTTAATAGTGAAGTTGCCCATCTTCTCCTGCATGAATGCAGTAATAAAGAGGATGCAGACAACTAACATTAACGTTAATAGAAGTAACTGCAGCTTGTCAAGACGAAGCAGGGCAGCTCCGAGTTTTCGGCGCTTTCTATGAGGCATATACATGCTGACGATATCTTCCATATCTTCTGGCTTTAAATCGTCACCATATTTTTGCATCAAAGCTTCAAGCTCTTCGATACGTATAATTTGATCCGTCTTTTGTTTTTTATTTTTTCCTAGTTTCATGACATTTACAGCTTATACCTTTTCTTTACATAAGCCACATATTCCTGCATCTGTTTGCGCTCTTCAAGGTCTGCAAAGCGCAGCTGAATACCTGCTACAAAACGAAAAGCACCGCCTTTTGGCAGTTCGCGCATCCAGCAGACAACTCCGACCACATCATGTGATTTCTGTCCGGCTGATACCGTTCCTATTCGTGGCAGCGTGAAGATACAGCTTTCTCCAACATCAAACCAATGGTTCATATAAACAGCAAGACCATTGTTGGAGATATCCATTGTCTGTCCCTGCTCCTTATCTATTTCACCGTCTGAGTTGAGTGCCCATGTATCCTGCATGAATTGAACTGGAAGTTCAATCTTCATACGGACATCAATACGTTTGATTAACTGTCGCTGCTCCGTGACACGGCGAACCTTCCAATAACGGCGTATACCCTCTTTTACCGTATCATCTACATAGCCTGCAATGATCTGTGCTTCATCGCCGTCTCCATATTGGAACAGCATCTTCTGAGTATCTTCTGGAATCAGCGCCTTTCCTCCAACCATTGGAACTGATACAAGAAACGCTGACTCGTCAATCGCCTTATTAAATGTGCATACCATATTAAATTTTGGTTCCTGACCGACTGGTGCGTCATATGCCACACGCATCTTTGCCCCGTGTTTGATTTGTAATGTTCCTGCCATTTATTCTTTAGCTCCTTGTCTGATCTGAGAATTTCCTGTCTGACTTTCCAAAGCTGTTTTACCCAGAACTTAATTTTATAAAAGTGTCATTTTCCGCTGTTTTAGGCGGTTTGTGGCACTTTTCACGGCTTCATTTTAACACATAAACATTAGAAAGTCCACTATATTTTTCGTCTCAAAAAAGAACAGACAGGGGATGCCCTGCCTGCTCTTTTTATTTGTAAATATTACTTTAACTTTGACTCTCTGTGGATGATCTCTTCTCTTCCCGGTCCGTTTGATACGAGTGTGATCGGAACCTGAATCTCCTGCTCGATGGTGTCGATATAGTTGCGGCAAGCCTCTGGCAGATCCTCGTAATTGCGGATTCCGCGGATATCGCAGTTCCAGCCTGGCAGTACCTTGTATACCGGCTTTGCCTTCTCAAGCTTCTGAGTGGTTGGGAAATCCTTTGTTACAACGCCGTCGATCTCATAGCCTACGCACATCGGAATCTCCTTTAAGTAGCCTAACGGGTCAAGTACTGTAAGTGCAACGCTTGTTGCTCCCTGCACACGGCAGCCATATCTTGTTGCAACTGCATCAAACCATCCCACACGTCTCGGACGGCCTGTGGTAGCACCAAACTCACCCTTATCACCACCGCGCTTACGAAGCTCATCAGCCTCCTCACCGAAGATCTCGCTGACAAATGCACCTGCGCCTACTGCACTAGAATATGCCTTTGCAACTGTTGTGATCTCATTGATCTCATATGGCGGGATACCTGCGCCGATTGCGCCGTATGCTGCTAATGGAGAGGAAGAAGTTACCATCGGGTAGATACCATGATCTGGATCCTTTAAGGTACCAAGCTGTCCCTCTAACAGAATCTTCTTTCCTTCCTTGATTGCCTGATGCAGGTAAAGTCCTGTATCTGCTACGTAAGGAGCGATCATCTCCTTGTATTCCATAAGTGTATTGAAAATCTCATCTGCATTTAATGGATCCTTGTGGTACAGATGAACAAGCATAACATTCTTTAAGGTGCAGATGCGCTCGCACTTTTCCTTTAACTCGTCCATATCTCCGAACAGCTCGCTTACCTGGAAGCCAATCTTTGCATACTTATCAGAGTAGAACGGAGCGATACCGGAACGTGTTGAACCAAAGGATTTTCCTGCCAGACGCTCTTCCTCGTAGGTATCCAGTGCCACATGATATGGCATCAGGATCTGTGCACGATCAGAAACCATAATGTTTGGCTTCGGAACGCCCTGCTCAGTTAAGCTGTTTAACTCCTTTATAAAATACGGAATGTTCAGTGCAACACCATTTCCAATGATATTTACAGTGTGCTGTGAGAACACGCCGGATGGAAGAAGGTGCATTGCAAATCTTCCATAATTGTTGATAATTGTATGTCCAGCGTTGCTTCCGCCCTGGAAACGGATTACAATGTCAGACTCCTGTGCTAACATATCAGTAATTTTACCTTTGCCCTCGTCGCCCCAATTGGCGCCTACAATTGCTCTTGCCATATCAGTTACCTTACCTTTCTTATACGTTAATCTCTGCTGTCATACCAAGGTCTTCCTTGTTCTTAGCAAGGATTGGATTTATTACTTCTGCGAGGAAATCCTCTACCTGCTCCTTAGAACGTCCTGTGTAACGCTCTGGATTCATGCACTGCTGCAGCTGCTCTTTTGTCAGGTGGAATGTATCATCTGCTGCAATCAAATCAAGCAGGTTGTTGTCAAGACCGTTTACCTTGACATTACGTCCAGCCTCCATGGACAGCTGGCGGATCTTCTCATGCAGCTCCTGACGGTCTCCGCCTTCCTTTACTGCATCCATCATGATATTCTCTGTTGCCATAAATGGAAGCTCTGCCATCAGATGCTTGTGAATTACCTTCTCATAAACAACCATTCCGTCTACGATATTCAGATAAAGATCCAGAATACCGTCAACTGCCAAAAAGCCCTCTGGAATACTGATTCTCTTGTTTGCAGAATCGTCAAGTGTACGCTCAAACCACTGAGTTGAAGCGACAAGCATCGGATTCATAGCATCTGAGATCACATAGTCTGCCAAAGAAGCAATACGCTCACTTCTCATTGGATTTCTCTTATATGCCATTGCAGAAGAACCGATCTGATGCTTCTCAAATGGTTCCTCTACCTCCTTTAAGTGCTGCAGAAGACGCACATCGTTTGTAAACTTATGTGCACTCATTGCAATACCAGCCAGTACATTTAATACACGGCTGTCTACCTTACGGGAGTAGGTCTGTCCAGAAACAGGATATACACCAGCAAAGCCCATCTTATCTGCGATCATCTGATCCAGTTTTCTGATTTTTGCATGGTCACCGTCAAACAGCTCCATGAAGGATGCCTGTGTACCTGTTGTTCCCTTAGAGCCAAGAAGCTTTAAGGAATCGATTACATAGCAGATATCCTCATAATCCTGCACAAGCTCCATCATCCAAAGCGTTGCACGCTTTCCGACTGTGGTTGGCTGTGCCGGCTGGAAATGAGTGAATGCCAGTGTCGGCAGTGCCTTGTAGCGGTCTGCAAACTTTGCCAGCTCAGCAATGACATTAACTAACTTCTTCTTTACAAGCTGCAGTCCCTCACGCATGATGATCATATCAGTGTTGTCACCTACATAGCAGCTGGTTGCACCCAGATGGATGATACCCTTTGCCTTTGGACATTGTACACCATATGCATAAACGTGAGACATAACATCGTGACGAACTTCCTTCTCTCTCGCCTTTGCAACATCATAATTGATATCATTCTGATGCTCTTTAAGCTCAGCGATCTGCTCGTCTGTAATATTTAATCCCAACTCCTTCTCGCTCTCTGCAAGTGCGATCCACAGCTTTCTCCATGTGGTAAACTTCTTATCCTGTGAAAAAATATATTGCATTTCCTTGCTGGCATAGCGCTCGGAAAGTGGGCTTGTATAACGATCTGTTGCCATAGTAAACCAACCTTTCTTCTATATCTTTTTACTTTTGATAGTCGCCGCGGATGTCCTCTGTCGGCGGATCCAGCGGATATTTGCCATTGAAGCATCCAGTACAAATGCCAAGTCCCTTTGACATTTCATACAGACATTCCTCGTCTAAGTATGCGAGGGAATCAGCTCCGATAATCTTACAGATTTCATCTACACTTCTGTTGTGTGCAATCAGCTGATCCTCAGATGGAATATCAGTTCCAAAGTAACACGGATGCAAGAACGGCGGTGAGGAGATTCTTACATGAACTTCCTTTGCACCTGCCTCACGAAGCATACCTACAATACGGTCACTTGTGGTTCCACGCACGATTGAGTCATCAATCATGATGACACGCTTTCCCTTTACAGCCTCTGTAAGTACGTTCAGCTTAATGCGAACACTTGACTCGCGGCTGCTTTGCTTTGGCTTGATAAAGGTTCTGCCGACATAGCTGTTCTTTACAAATGCCATGCCATACGGAATGCCGCTCTCCATCGCATAACCCATAGCTGCGACATTACCAGACTCCGGAACACCGACAACAAGATCAGCATTAACTGGGTGATGCTTTGCAAGAGAACGTCCTGCAATCAGACGGCTCTCATATACACTTACGCCATCAATATAGGCATCTGGTCTGGCAAAATAAATATATTCAAAAATACATCTTGCATGCTGCTCCTTTGGGATACACATGCTTCGGTTTGATTCAATTCCTTTTTGTGTGATGGTGACGATCTCGCCAGGCTCTACGTCACGGACAAATTCAGCACCGATAGTGTCAAGTGCACAGCTTTCTGATGCCAGTATATAGGCATTGCCACGCTTTCCGATACACAGCGGTCTAAAGCCATATGGATCTCTTGCTCCAATGAGCTTTCTCGGACTCATGACAACAAGTGAATACGCTCCCTTGATTTTTTTCATCGCCTCTGCGACAGCTGCCTGTACGGTCGGCTGTTCAACTCTGGCTCTTGCAATCATGTACGCGATAATCTCAGAATCGATTGTCGTCTGAAAGATTGCACCTGTTCTTGCAAGCTCCTGGCGCAGCTGCGGCGTATTGATCAGGTTGCCATTATGTGCCAGGCCTAGTGTTCCTTTGATGTAGTTTAATACAAGCGGCTGTGCATTCTCTCTCGTAGAACTACCTGCCGTCGAGTATCTGGTGTGGCCTACACCGATGTTTCCTTTCATTGACTCTAAGTCTTCCGGGGTAAACACCTCGTTGCACAGACCCATTCCTTTATGACTCAGTACTAGTCCTTTGGGACCGCTAGTGTCGCTTACCGCGATACCGCAACTCTCCTGACCTCTGTGCTGCAGAGCAAAAAGACCATAATAAATAGTCGACGCTACGTCATTGCCATCCATGTCGTAAATGCCGAACACGCCGCATTCTTCATGAAGATGGTCATCTACTTCGTATTGCTGATGTATCATTTGTCTTTTCCTTCCTGTTGTTGTGACATTCTCACACAGACGAAGCCCTTTTACCATTTGCTTCGCCAGCCTAGGTTTCATGGTGTCTTTACGCTTCTTGCATTCTTTTCTGCCAAACGCACACGAACAAATCTGCCGCATGGACACCACCCCTAATTATATATGACCGCCTGTCGAAAATCAAGATAAAATTAGCCAAATTTCATGTTTTGCTTAGTACCCGAATGTGCCCTCTAGTGATTCATCCTTTTCAATCCAGTCTGCTACCTTTACGACTCGGTAATTATCTTTATCATCACGCACATATACAGTCTCGATACCTGCATTTATGATCATTCGCTTACACATGGAGCAGCTGTTGGAATTTTTTACATATTCACCTGTATCTGCTTCTACTCCTGTCAAATATAAAGAGCTTCCGATCATCTGATCTCTTGATGCACTGATTATGGCATTTGCCTCAGCGTGAACGCTTCTGCACAATTCATAGCGCTCACCCCTTGGAATCTGAAGTTTCTGTCGGATACAAAAACCTAAATCAGTACAGTTTTTGCGTCCTCGCGGGGAACCAACATAGCCAGTAGATACCACCTCATCATTTTTTACGATAACAGCACCGTAGCGGCGTCTAAGGCAGGTTCCTCGTTGGGATACGATCTCTGCCAGATCCAGATAGTAATTGACTTTATCACGTCTCATGCAATATTACCTTCTTTCCCAGTTAACGTTAACTGTTAATGTCTTCGTTTCTTACGGTTATAATACACGAAAATAAGACCGCCTGTCAACTCTGACAGACGGCCTTGAATTTTAATTATTTATACAAGACGACGATATCCGATCGGCTGCTTGTTATAGAATACATTATCTACTACGATACCTCTCTCTGCACTTGCTGCATGAACCATCATGCCGCCGCCGATATAGATTGCTACATGGCCTGAGAAGCAGATAAGATCACCTGGCTGCAGCTGCTCGTATGATACAGCCTGTCCATAGTTGATCTGTTCGCCGGAGTAGTGCGGAAGGCTGATACCGAATGCTGCGTATACGTTCATGGTAAATCCAGAACAGTCAACACCGCCTCCTGGTGTCAGGTTTGTACCGCCCCATACATAATTACACTGTCCTACCCACTGCATTGCATAGTCTACGATAGACTGTCCATTACCGCTTGGAGCTGGTGCTGGTGCTGCCGGCTGAGTCTCCGGTGCCGCTGGCTGTGTCTCCGGGGCTGGTGCTGGAGCTGCTGGCTGTGTCTCTGGTGCTGCCGGCTGAGTCTCTGGTGCTGCTGGCTGTGTCTCTGGTGCTGGCGCTGGAGCTGCCGGCTGAGTCTCTGGGGCCGCTGGCTGTGTCTCTGGGGCTGCCGGCTGGGTTGCCTGAGTCGGTGCCGGGTTTGCATATACTTCAAGGTTGGAGCTAAAATCACCATAATACATGGTTACAACATTGTAGCCCTCCTGCTTTAAGGTCATACCTACCTGTGGTGAATACCATCCGTCGTAAATATCCTTTACAGTTCCATCGCTGTAGCTTACTCTTACAAACAATTCTGCGGTGTAGACAACATCACCCACATACTTTGTACCGCCCTGATAGCAAGCCTCAATGCCTGTTACAGATGCTGCAGTCGGAACTTCTACACTTATGGTTTCATCAGATGCTGAGCTGCTTGGTGCTGTTGTCTCAGCTGTATTACTTGTTGTATTTCCCTCAGAAGATGCATCTGTTGATGGCTGTGTCTGAGTTTCCTGTACAGACTCTGCTGCTGCGGAGGATTCTGCTGCTGCCTCGCTTGATGCTACTGATTCTGCAACCTGAGTAAAGTAGCCGGAATCTGATGCTAACTTATATGCTGCATCTGCAAGTGCAAGTGCGCTTTCCTGCTCCTGCTTTGAGGTTGCTGCCAGATCTTCTAATCCAGAATCTGCTGCAAATTCGCTGTAGTAACCAAGAAGCTCTGCTGCATAAACGATAGCTGCATATGCACGATAGTAGCCTTCGCCTGTTCCCTCTGCCATTGCCTGCTCGTATACGTTTCTGGAGTAGTTGATATCGATCATGAAGTTCTCAAGCTCCTGAGATACAAATTCATTGTCTACCTTCTGAGCCTGAGCGAACTGAGTCTTAATGGTGATGCCGGACTTTGAAACATATCCAACCTCATCATTTGCAATATGTATCTTTACGAAATCACCCTGATCCTCGATGATTGCGTACTCTTCATCCTTGTATACAGTTCCAACAACATTTGCGCTGTCAGATGCACTGTCGCGAACATTTAACTGATCTGCTGTAACAACTGCATAGCGGTTCTGGATATTGTCCTCAGCAGTCTTGGCTGCTGTGCCAACTAATACGTAGGCTGCGCTTACATAACCTTCTACATCGCCGCAAGTGATACGATACCAGCTGCCTTCGCTGTTGTTTACGGAACTTTTGATGTTAACCTGGCAGTTACTGAAAAGTCTTCCGACTGTTACACTGCCTGTGGATGGCTGTTCACGCACGTTTAAGTAACCTGCTGCGCTTACCAGTCCTACATTAGAAGCATCTGAAGTGACAGCAACAGTAGCGGCCATAACGGTTTTTGGCTCTTCGGTTTTTGGCTCTTCGGTTTCTGTCTCACTCTCAGCCTCAGATGTTGCCTGAGCCTTAGGAACAAGATAATCTAAGATTGCCTCATCCGGAGTTTCCTCTCCTGCGTAGTAGTTATTCAATGTAACAGCCATGCCTGCGATTGCGCTCTCACCCTCAAGCTCACCTGCGGATGCCGGAACAAAAAATGTACCAGACAGCATAGACGCTGCTAATATTGACGTAACAAATCTGTTTCCTTTGATCTTCATATATACCAAGCCTTTCTTTATAAAACCTCTTTACATTCTTATCTGCGAGCGAGTAAGCTTGCACTCCCTCGCTAGTTTCGCAGTAACAATTCACGAGTGAACTATTACTAAATATTACAAAATTATTACACTTCGAGGGGCATTATAACAAAATTATTACGAGATGTCAAGTGAAATCGGGATAACGATTAAGAAAGAAAGCGCGTTTTTCGCCAAAAAAACCACCTGCAATCGGGAAAATGACACTTTACTGTGCCTTTCCCGATATTAGGTGGCTCTTAATTATTTACTCTCTTCCTCTGAAGAAGCTTCGCTTACCGCTTCCTCTGACTCGTCAGACTCGCTTGAATTTTCTGCTTTTACTGACTCTTCCTCGCTAGTTTCATTTTCTGAAGTTTTTTCACCGCCAGTTTCACTTTCTGAGGTTTCTTCTCCGTTAGTTTCACTTTCTGAGGTTTCTTCTCCGTTAGTTTCACTTTCTGATGTTTCTTCCTCGCTTGGTGCTACGTAAACCGGAGTTGTAAAGCGGATTGTGTCAATCACATCCTCATCTACCTTAAACTTGGAAGAATCGTCCTGAATCTCGGCATATTTCTCTGAGAACAATGCTGTCTTTCTGCTTTCGATCTCTGAATCGATGGCACTCTGACGTGCTTCCTCATCGTTATCATCAAGACAGCGGATGATGTAGATGCTGCCGTCATCGCTTCTATATACAGTGCATTCGTCTGTTGCCAGTGCCCATGCAGATGCATTATATACAGCAGTTCCATCCTCACTAATGGAAATCTCAGAATTTGTTGCAGTAAAGTGACTGTCATTTTGATAATCACTGATAAAGTCTGCTGCATCATTTCCCTCCTCAAATTCCTTAAGGATCTTGTCTGCTGCATCGTTCATCGCATCCTGACGTTCCTGCTCTTCTTCTGAAAGTGTTTCTACCTCAGTTGAATCTTCAGTGGATGCCTCAGAGGAAAGTTCCGAAACATTCTCGCTTGATGCTTCCTCAGTTGATACTGCCTCAGTTGATGCTTTTTCACTGCTTGCTTCTTCTGTGGAAGTCGTTACATCCTTGGATGCACTTTCTGATTCTGCTTCTGTATTCTCTATAGAAGATGCCTCTTCGCTGCTGTCTTCATCACTTGACACTTCTGTAGTTGCCCCATCGGCTGCTGTCGTCTCTGTCAGTTCACTTGGCGTCAGCTTTACATATGCGATCTTTTTGCGAAGGAACTCATCATCACCAACTGTCGTATCAACATCAGCAACAAGATCCATATAAACAAGATTTGCAATTGCATTCTCTGTATATGTCTTTTCAATCAGCTCATCTGTTGCGCCGACTGCTTCCAGATAATCCTCTGATTCTGTCTGAAGCTTTTCAATTGCCTCATCTACCTTTGCTTTTTGATCATCACTTAACTCAATGCCATTTTTCTTTGCATACTCATTTAATACAAGTGTCTGGCGAAGCTGTGACAGAGACATCTGCTTGATGTAATCACCGACTGTCATGCCTGAACCATCGCCCATATCGTTGCCGCAGATGTTTGATCCAAAATAGGATTCATAGGTATACTCCATGGAACGTATCATATAAGTAACCTCATCCAGCATGATATTTGTATCGCCAAATGAAACAGCAACTGTATCCTCTGGTGCCTTTTTCTCTAACTGTTCGCATCCGCCTAATGTACTAACGGCAGTAGCTGCTGCGAAGGCTGCTGCTGCATACTTCATAATTCGGTTCATAAATTTACCTCACTCTATTTCTATATTCTCTATCAACGCTCCGAAGTGCATCTTCTTTATCGGGCGCCTCGTGAACTTTGCTTTTCATTTTAGCATGATTTTATGAAACAATCAACGTTTTTATATCGCTTAACAGTTTTTTCAATGTTTTCAATGTCAGCGTTTTTTCTTTGACTGCGCCATCTCCTGCCCTCAATAAGAAATAAGGATTGTCTTTGTCAAGCAGACGAAGTGCACCTCGGTAAGACTGTATCAGATCCGGCACACGCATCGTGTCAAATTTTGCTCTTGGATGCATGAACAGGCGAATCTCTGTTGACGAGGACTTGATTTCTTTAATATAGAGAGAATGCGCATCCGCACGAAGGATTGACACTTCAAGCAAGTTGGTGACTGGCTTTGGAACACTTCCAAAACGGTCGATAAGCTCGTCGATCATATCCATTGACTCTTCCTCTGTCTCGACTGCTGCAATACGCTTGTAGATTTCCATCCTGTCTTCTTCGTTTCGTATATAGCTGTCTGGAATGTAAGCGCTGATTGGAATGTCCACCGTTGTTTCAAAGGTTTCCTCCATCTCAAGCTCACCCTTTTCTTTTTTGACAGCCATATTTAACATCTTGCAGTACAGATCATAGCCTACTGCTTCCATATGACCGTGCTGCTCACTGCCAAGCAGATTTCCAGCGCCTCGAATTTCCAGATCACGCATGGCTATCTTAATACCAGAGCCAAGATCTGTATACTCACGAATTGCCTGAAGACGCTTTTCAGCCTCTTCTTTTAAAATCTTGTTTCGCTGATACATGATAAAAGCATAGGCAGTGCGGTTTGAACGGCCTACACGTCCTCTTAACTGATACAGCTGTGCAAGTCCGTAGCGGTCGGAATCGTGGATGATAATAGTATTTACGTTTGGAATGTTTAAGCCTGTCTCTATAATAGTTGTGGAAACAAGCACGTCTATATCACCGTTAACAAAGTCCATCATGATTTGTTCTAGCTGACGCTCTGACATTTGACCATGTGCAAAGGCAACATTTGCATCTGGCACAAGCTTTGCTATCTGTGCCGTAATCTGATCAATATCCTTGACACGATTATACACATAATAAACCTGTCCGTCTCTGGCAAGCTCTCTGTTTATTGCTTCGCGAACCATTTCCCAATTCATTTCCATTACATATGTCTGAATCGGTCTTCTCTCATACGGTGCTTCCTCCAACACACTCATATCGCGCACGCCTATCATACTCATATGAAGTGTTCTCGGAATCGGTGTTGCCGTTAGTGTCAGCACGTCAACGTCTTTTTTAAGCTGCTTAATCTTTTCCTTGTGTGTGACACCAAAGCGCTGTTCCTCATCAATAATCAAAAGGCCTAGATCTTTAAATACAACATCCTTTGACAGCACACGATGTGTTCCTATTACAATATCGGCAAGACCCTTTTTTAAGCGCTCAAGTGATGCCTTGATCTGCGCTGACGTGCGAAAGCGTGATAAAAGCTCAATTCGAATTGGATAGTCCTTCATTCGCTCAACAAATGTATTGTAATGCTGTTGAGCAAGAATAGTTGTCGGCACAAGAAATACGACCTGCTTACTGTCCTGCACAGCCTTAAAGGCAGCTCTGATGGCAATCTCTGTTTTTCCGTAGCCTACATCACCGCACACTAAGCGGTCCATGATTTTCGTGCTTTCCATATCAGCTTTTGTCGCATCAATTGCTGCAAGCTGGTCTGCCGTCTCATCAAATGGTACAAGCTCTTCAAATTCTTTCTGCCATACAGTGTCTGTTCCATACTGATAACCGTGACCACTCTGGCGCACTGCATAAAGCTCCACAAGCTCCTTTGCAATGTTGTTGACTGCTTTTTGAACACGGCTTTTTGTTTTTGTCCACTCCTGGCCGTTCAATTTGTTAAGCTTTGGCTGCTTAGACTCTGAATCAGCATACTTTTGTATCATATGAAGCTGTGTGACAGGAAAATACAGCTTTCCGCCATCACCATATTCTATCTTAATATAATCTTTTGTTACCTTATCCACAATCTGTCGCTCTGTTCCGCGATAAATTCCCAGTCCATAATTTTCATGCACCACATAATCACCAGGCTTTAGCTGCGCAAAATCACTTATTCGCTGACCCTGATAGTGGCTCTTTTTTTCTTTTTTCTTTTTCTTAACACCAAAGATATCGCTCTCTGTGATAACAGCAAATTTTAGCATCGGATATAAAAAGCCACGGTGAAGGTTTCCGTAAGTAACCATGATCTCACCTGGATTTATCTTTTTATCCTCGTCCTCGCTGTAATATGCCAAAAGATCATACTCTATAAGCTGATTGACAATGCGGTTTGCGCGAGTTCTTGACGGACACAAAAGGACAATTCGGTACTTTTCCTTCTTCCAGTGTGTCAGATCCTTAATTAAAAGTTCAAAGCCTTCACGGTACGTGTTCATGTTCTGAACATTTACTGCGTAGCTGTTTACCACCGTAAAGTCAGCCAGGCGGCTGTCAAGTGAAGACAGTGCTGCAACCTGACCGCGCTCAAAAGCAGCAAGCACATGTTTTGCCGGTGTTAAAAGCGCTGTCTGACCTGGCAAAAGAAAGCCCTGCTCCAGACGATTTTTCATGCTTTCCTCAAACTCAGCCTGCACACCATCACCGCGCTCTTTAAGACGCATCGGCTCATCAAGGAAAACTAACGTGTTCTTCTCATCAAAATATTCAGAAAGTTGAACAGTGCGCGGATAAAAATAGCTTATATAGCTGTCTGGTGCCTCTAATACAACATCTTCGCCAAGTGCCTCTAATATGCGGTTTGTCTCCTCACGAAGACGCTTCGCCTTGTCTGGCTCCTTTGCTTTTTTAAAGACAGCTAACTGACTCTCAAGCTCATTTTGAATCATTCCCACAGCACGCCGTCTTGCCGTATCATCTGCTATCACCTCTGCCGCTGGAAAAACAGATACACACTCGATCTGATCCATTGAGCGCTGGCTCTGCGGTTCAAAGCAGCGAATCGTATCTATTTCATCTCCCCAAAGCTCGATTCTAACAGGATCCTCCATTGTCAATGGATATACATCAGCAATACCTCCGTGAACAGTAAACTGTCCTGGCTCCTCCACACGTCCTACACGCTCATATCCCATCACAGTCAGGTCATGCTTTAGCTTTTCAAGATCAAGCTCATCACCTTCTTTTAGCTTTATCACATGACTCATCAGCTGTTCAAATGGCACTGCCGCGCTCATGAGCGCATCCATTGTCGTGATGATAACCTTCGCCTCGTCTTGATAAAGTGCTGCAAATGCCTTCATGCGCTCTGCAATGATGGCATTTCCCTGCAGATCTGCGCTAAAAAAGATCAGGTCACGCGGTGGAATCACATAGACCTGACTGCAAAATAATTTATAATCTTCTTCAATTTCCCTTGCCCGCTGTTCATTGTACGTCACAACAAGCTGCACTTTTTTCTCTCCAAGAAAGGTGCTCATAAAATGCACCTTCTCGGAGTCAATACAGCCTGTCATGCCCACTGGATCTGTTCCCTTCAAAAAATCTCTTGAAAAGTCTTCATATTCCAGCAGATCCGTCAGCGGATTTGCAAAAATACCCACAATTGACCCTCCTTATCATTATTTTGTTTTCTTCTGGTTATAATGATTCATGGTTGCCTCTAGTCCGTTGTTCATTAAGGAGCAAACTGCATCGGCAGCTTCTTTATAGCCGTCTTCCATTGCCTTTTTTTCTTCGCCCTGGAAATGGCTGAGTACAAAGTCTGCTAAATCCATCTTTGGCGGCTTTGCTCCGATTCCGACACGCACTCTTGGAAAATCCTGTGAATTGCAGTGCAGAATGATATTTTTCATACCATTATGACCGCCTGCACTTCCTTTTCCTCGCACGCGAAGCTGTCCTGGCTCTAGGTTAATATCATCATATACTACAATTAAATCAGAGATATCTGTTTTGTAGTAATTCATGACCTCCTGAATACACTCTCCGCTTAAATTCATGAAGGTCTGAGGCTTTACTAGAACAACCTTTTGTCCCTCAATCGCGCCTGTTCCAATTAATCCCTTAAATTTTTTTGTTGTTACATCAATATTGTATTTGTCAGCAAGGTAATCAATAACCTCAAAGCCAACGTTATGTCTTGTTCCTCTATACTGTGCGGTTGGGTTGCCCAGACCTGCTATAATATACATGTTTTTCTCTCCTCTGTTAGTTCAATTTATTATACGGTCACTCATTCCAAGCGAATCGGCAAGTGCCTGCAGATCAAAATCTTCTGGCACTGTTATTCCATTTACAGGAAGCGGTCTGCGTCTGTCAAAGACATCATATACGTCAAACAGATCACTTGTGAGTACCTTCTCTGGATAAACCATCTGCTTAAACATCATCTGACCATCCATGTTGCGGCGGCCCTGACGCATGTAATTTGAGCCATACTGCAGCCAGTACTGAGTACTGTCTACGTTGCAGAAATATCTAAAGCCTACATCCCAGAGCTTTTTGAATTTTTCATTTTCAAATGTATACTGTGATGGTCTCCAGTCTCCTACATCTGCTCCTAACGGATATAAAATAATATCTGTATCTCCGATTATAGATTCTACTTCGCGCTCCCACATATCTGTGTCCCATACAAGATGTTCATAGCTTGTACTTGTCATATTCAGATGACCCCAGCTGTGGCTGGCAAGCTCCCAGCCCAGATCGCGAATTGCCTGTGCAACTTCTCGTGCTGTCTGCTTGTCCTGCTCAATATTTTTATTTGGTGACGTATGATCTTCGCGCTTTTCTTTATCGTTTGCAGGTGTAGAAACGTAATAGTCACAATTTTCATTGTACCAGAAATCACTTGTGCGATAGCCTAAAATACCATCATATCCTGTAAATGCCAGAATACCCTTTGAACCCTGATAAGAAAAATCAGGATGTGTTTCAATAAAATCCTCTAAAACAGTCAAAACGTCATAAGAACCATATGATACACTTCCATCACGCTCAACATACTCATTTACAACCTTACCGTTTTCATCAAGACAGAGCTTTGTCGCAAATCCAGTTCCTGTCATATACTCATAATAGCATACATCGTCTTCGGAAAGTACAAATGGCTTTTTTCCTCTCGGAAGATAAATTGGCTGCTGCACCATCTGCACGGTGCCGTCTGGCTGCGTTTCCATCTTTGCAATCTTATGAAGGCTTATCAAAACATAACCCTTGTCATACATAGACTGCATTATATCCTTAAATTCTTCGATAGTTGTCATTACCTGATCATAATCACTGCTCTTATAGCTTGCAAATGCAAGCTCGCTGTCAACAATAAGACTATGGAAAAAGATATGTGTAATCTTATCATAGTCTGTCCACTGTACAGCCTGTGATTTCAAACTCTCATAGCTTTGAATGCAGCTGACATATGTTTCATTATCTGCATAGCCAGGTATTGACTGAATCTGTGCAATTGCACCGTCATAATCGTACTGCATTGCTTTTAAATTAGCAGCCTGTACGACTGGATCACTGCTTTGTACAAGAGCACCATCCGCAGCCGCCTCTGTTGCCTTCCATGTTTCGTATTCCACAGGTGCTTTTGTTGATGCTGCCTGATCTGACTGCACATGCGGAAGCGTCACTGGGCGCAGGCATACCAATGCCACTGCACCAAGACCTGCACATGCAATTACAAGCAGCACCAAAAGTATTACAATAGGCGCACCTGATTGGCCTCTTTTTATTTTCTTTCTCTGATAGTCTTCCCAGCTGCGTCTTTTCTTTGCCATTTGTTCCTCCATTTTCTTTGTTTACGGCACTGGAACGGTCATTCCCTGAAGTACATATTTTGTATCAGTCTCAAATACATACGCATTCACAATGTATGAACCGTGCTCGTTTTTATGCTCACTTACTGGAACATAGCATGTCGCTGTGTTTCCAGATACGGTCATGTTATGCCATACCAGATCATCCTGTCCATTTGCTGCTGTCCACACTGCAGTTGAAACCTTTTTATAGCCTGCAGGTGCATTAAATTGAATTGTCACACGGAAACCATTTGATGATAATTCTGTTACATATGGAATCGCCATCGACAGCACACCTGTACCGCTGCCATTATTATTTCCTGAGCTGCCTCCAGGATTTGCACCTGATGGAACAGTTACATTGACTCCCTTTAATGGTGCTAATTTTCCTGCATTATCATATAGGTAAATATGAGTCGTGTATGCTCCGCTCTCTCCCTTATGGGCACTTGATGGCACGTAAAATGTAGCTGTATCGCCGTTTACGCTTGCCTGATGCCACACTAGATCATCCTGTCCATTTGCATTTGTCCATGTTGGCATTAATACTTTGCTTACTCCTGACGGTGCATTTATTTTTGCCGTAACTCGATAGCCCGATGCACTGAGTTCCGTAATAGAAACGTCACCAATCGAAAGGCTTGATGACGGTGTCGGCGGTGTTACGGCTGCTGACGGAACTGTTACATTGACACCCTTTAATGGTGCTAATTTTCCTGCTTTATCATACAGGTAAATATGAGTCGTGTATGCTCCGCTCTCTCCCTTATGGGCACTTGATGGCACGTAAAATGTAGCTGTATCACCGTT
Source organism: Anthropogastromicrobium aceti (assembly GCF_020687335.1). Taxonomy (NCBI): domain Bacteria; kingdom Bacillati; phylum Bacillota; class Clostridia; order Lachnospirales; family Lachnospiraceae; genus Anthropogastromicrobium; species Anthropogastromicrobium aceti. Next base: position 72,191 of record NZ_JAJEQN010000011.1, on the reverse strand, counting down.
TACGCTTGCCTGGTGCCACACTAGATCATCCTGTCCATTTGCGTTTGTCCATGTTGGCATCAATACTTTGCTTACTCCTGACGGTGCATTTATTTTTGCCGTAACTCGGTAGCCTGATGCGCTAAGCTCTGTAACAGAAACGTTACCAATTGAAAAGCTTGATGACGGTGTCGGCGGTGTCACGGCTGCTGATGGCACTGTTACATTGACACCCTTTAATGGTGCTAATTTTTCTGCTTTATCATATAGGTAAATATGAGTCGTGTATGCTCCGCTCTCTCCCTTATGGGCACTTGATGGCACGTAAAATGTAGCTGTATCACCGCTTACGCTTGCCTGATGCCACACTAGATCATCCTGTCCATTTGCGTTTGTCCATGTTGGCATCAATACTTTGCTTACTCCTGACGGTGCATTTATTTTTGCCGTAACTCGGTAGCCCGATGCACTAAGTTCCGTAATAGAAACGTCACCGATTGAAAGGCTTGATGACGCAGATGTCGATGCTGGAACTGTTACATTTTCGCCCTTTAGCGCAAACTGTCCCTGTCTGTCGTATACATAAATATGCGTAATATATGCACCACTTTCTCCTTTATGGGCACTGACTGGAACATAGAATGATGCAGTATTACCACTAACACTTGCCTGATGCCACACAATGTCATCCTGTCCGTTTGCCTCTGTCCATGTCGGCATCATAACACGGCTCACACCTGCATCTGCCGAAAATGTTACATTTACACGATAGCCTGACGAAGACTGTTCTGTTATGCTTGTTGATACAATTCTCACTGGCGCCGCATTTGTCACCACCGGCGCTGCTCCTACTAGCAGTGATGCCGCCAATAGTCCCGCTGCTGTTTTTCTCCTTTTCATACTTTAAAACCTCGCCTTTCCAAAAATAATTACGTTACATTTTCCCTCAGCCACATTATACCGAATGAAGACGACAATTGCAAGAGAAAGAAAGACTGCCCGAGGGCAGTCTTTCTTTTATAAGTATTCATATATCTTTGTCGAATTGTTATGAAATCAAAGTTTATGCTTCCTGCAAAGCCTCCTCGTATTTCTCGAGAATAATCTTCTGCACATAATCTCTTGTCTCTGAGTTAATGGGATGTGCGATATCTCGGTATTCTCCTGTCGCCGATTTACGGCTTGGCATCGCAACAAATACTCCCTTTTCTCCTTCGATCACCTTGATATCGTGAACCACAAATTCATTGTCTAGCGTAATAGAGACGATTGCTCTCATCTTACCATCCAGTGCAACTTTGCGCACTCTCACATCTGTAATTTCCATCCCAGTATTGCCTTTCCGTCCTCTGCACGCCTTTGTGCAGCTAATTTTTTATTCTTCTTTTATAAATTCTAAAAACACTCGGCTTCGCTTCGCTTCATCCTCATGTTTTTGGCGGGGATCAAGGTCACAAGCTTTCTCATGCAAGCATGATTCGCTTGTGACTTTGATCCCCTGGTATTATCAAATGATGAAGCGGTCTTTCTTCTCTACAACGATGCGAATATCACCTGGCTCTGACTTATAGCATGCATTTGCTTCGATGGTTCCTCTGCTCTCTACGATGCAGTTTTCAATGACTGCATTATCTCCGATATAAACATCGTTCATGATAATAGAATTTTTGATAACACAATTGTTTCCAATATATGCCTTCTTGAATACAACAGAGTTTTCAACTGTACCGTTTACAATACTTCCACATGCGATCAGGCTGTTTGAAATATTAGCACCCGGATTATATTTTGCCGGCGGCAGATCATCTACCTTTGTGAATACACTGTTGCCTTCCTTGAAGAAATAACTGCGGACATCTCTCTTTAAGAAATCCATATTTGTTCTGTAGTAAGCCTCAACTGAGGAGATGTTGTTCCAATATGTTTCAAGCTGGTATGCATAAATTCTCTTGATATCCTTATAACGGATCAGAATATCCTTGACCAGATCATATCTATCTTCCTCTGCTGCACGCTCAATTAACTCAATCAAAAGACGTCTTCTGATTACATAGATACCACATGAAACATTTCTGGAAGTCTCAATCATTGGCTTTTCCTCGTAGCCTCGGATTCTTCCGTCATCATCTGCCTTCACTTGTCCAAAGCGGCTTAAATCCTCTCCCTCTGGCATTTCCTTGCAGACAACAGTGATATCAGCACGCTTCTGAATGTGGTACTCCAGAATCTTATTATAATCCAGCTTATAAATTCCATCGCCAGAAGCCAGAACCACGTATGGTTCATGGCTTCTTTTGAGGAAATGCAGGTTCTGATACAGGGCATCGGCTGTACCCCGATACCAGTTACTATTTTCAGCGGTTATAGTAGGGGTGAATACATATAAACCGCCCTGCTTTCTTCCAAAATCCCACCACTTTGAAGAGTTTAAATGCTCATTCAAGGATACGGTGTTATACTGTGTTAAAACTGCTACTTTCTGAATACGGGAGTTTGACATGTTGCTCAGCGCGAAATCAATGCTGCGATAGGTTCCTACCATTGGCATAGCAGCGATCGCACGGTTATATGACAGCTCCTTCATTCTCTTGTTGTTTCCACCGGCTAAAATTATACCAATCGCTTTCATTCTTCCTCGCCTCCCTTGATGATGTATCCACCGCTTACAAGATTTCCATCCGGATAATCTTCAATAGCGGTCTTTCCGGCAATTGCTACGTTCTTTCCAATTGTAACGCCATCCGGAATTTCGGAGCCTTCTGCAACGGTTACAAGATCACAGCAGTAAACCTTCTTATTATACTGGCTGTCTGCATACTCACCGACACCAATCGTACAATTTTCTCCAACAACTGCATCCTGTGCGATGATTGACTTGTAAATCTTTGTTCCCTTCTTGATTACAGCACCCTGCATCAAAATGGAATCATAAACTTCTGCACCTTCTTCAACAATAACTTCTGGTCCAATAACGCAGTTTCGTACTCTTCCATAGATTTCAGAGCCATCACCTATGATACAGCGCTCAATCTGTGCCGTATCTGCAATATACTGCGGCGGCTGGTTATCAGATTTAGTATATATCTTCCAGAACTCTTCATACAGATTAAATACAGGAACGATATCAATCAACTCCATATTTGCTTCCCAGTAGGAATGAAGTGTTCCAACATCCTTCCAATATCCATTAAATTCATAGCAGAATACTCTGTCACCACGCTTATGGCAATATGGAATGACATGCATACCAAAGTCGCAGTTTGGAATATCTTTATTTGTGATCAATGCCTCACGAAGCACAGACCATGTAAATATGTAAATACCCATGGAAGCTAAATTGCTTCTTGGATGTGCAGGCTTCTCTTCGAAATCGGTGATACGGCCTGTATCATCTGTGATCAGCACGCCAAAACGACTTGCCTCCTCAATCGGAACAGGCATAGCAGCCATCGTAACGTCTGCATTGTTTGCCTTATGATAATCAAGCATCACTTGATAATCCATTTTATAAATGTGATCACCGCCTAAAATCAATACATACTCTGGATTAAAGCTGTCGATATAGCGAATGTTCTGGTAAATTGCATTTGCAGTACCAGTATACCAATCACTGTTCTCGTTTGCTTCATATGGAGATAGTACTGTCACTCCGCCATAATTACGGTCGAGATCCCATGGAATACCTATGCCGATATGGGTATTCAAACGAAGTGGCTGATACTGTGTTAACACACCTACTGTATCCACCCCTGAATTAATGCAGTTACTTAATGGGAAGTCAATAATGCTGTATTTCCCGCCGAAGGATACAGCTGGCTTCGCTACTTCTGAAGTCAAAACTCCAAGACGGCTTCCCTGTCCGCCCGCCAATAACATGGCGATCATTTCCTTTCTAACCACAAAATCACCCCTTTGTTCTTTAATTGTTGTGTTATCAGTTCACCAAGCGCCTGTCATCAAGTGAAATAAACTGTCTAACAGTGAAGGCACATAAGTGCAGTCTTGTGAATAGGCGTTTGGGGAACTGTAATCTTTTAGTACTTGTCGTTATTATAGCACATCTCTTTCAAAAAGTGAACAATTTACAGAAAAAAAAATATGCATTTTTATTTATTTGTTACAGTTCACGCAACCTGCTAGATCTGGACAAATTTCATGCTTGCATGGAAATTTGACAGATCAGCAGGATGTGGTGAACGCCTGTTTATGAGCAAAACAAAGCTGCGAGCAAACTTTGTTTGCGATTAGCAGCGACGCACGGAACGTGCGGTTTTGTGAATAGGCGTTCATTCGCACAGCATAATAACATTTACGCTTTACATTCCTCCAAAATCGAGTATACTTAAATCAAGCAGAATTTGTGTTAAGAAACAACTGTTTTTCAGTATTGACTTTGCTTATTTAACTTGATTATTCGGAGGAAGTACCATGTACCATATTAATTTTGAAAATCCATGCCATGTCTATTTTATTGGAATTGGCGGCATCAGCATGAGCGGACTTGCTGAGGTTTTAATGAAGGAGGGCTTTACCGTCAGCGGCTCTGATTCTAAGGAATCACCTCTGACTGACCATCTGTCCTCACTTGGCGCTGTTATCTTTTATGACCAGTCCATCTCTCACATTCCACAGGGAACAGATGTCGTTGTCTACACAGCAGCGATCCATCCTGAACATCCAGAGATTGTTGATGCAACAAAGCGCAATATCCCGCTGTTAACAAGAGCTGAGCTTCTTGGACAGCTGATGAGAAACTATAAAACAGCAATCAACATTGCTGGAACTCATGGAAAGACAACTACGACCTCTATGGTTACTGAAATTCTTTTGGCTGCTAATACTGATCCGACAATCTCTGTCGGAGGCATTCTTCCAACAATCGGAGGAAATATTCGCGTAGGTGGCTCAAATCTTTTTGTCACTGAGGCCTGCGAATACACAAACAGCTTTTTATCCTTCTATCCCACTATGGAAGTTATCCTGAATATTGAAGCAGACCATCTTGACTTCTTTAAGGACATTGACGATATCCGTCATTCTTTCCGCTTATTTATGGAAAAGCTTCCAAAGGATGGAATACTTGTAATTAACGGTGATATTCATAATCTTTCTGAGCTGATCAATGGACTTGACTGCGAGATTATCACTGTTGGACACGGAGAATCCTGCGATTATCGTGCTTCTAATATCTCATATAATGAATTTGCTCAGGCTTCCTTTGACGTCACAGATGCAAGCAACACTACACTTGGTCACATTCAGCTAAGTGTTCCTGGAGAGCATAATGTTTACAATGCACTTGCTTCCGTTGCCCTTTGCAAAAAGCTGAATCTTTCAATGGATGCCATTGTTTCCGGTCTTTTGAATTTCCATGGCACACAGCGACGCTTTGAAAAGAAGGGTGTCGTAAATGGAATTACTATTATTGACGATTACGCACATCATCCGCAGGAAATCACAGCGACACTTACTGCTGCAAAGAAGTATCCTCACAAAAAGATCTGGTGCATCTTCCAGCCGCACACCTATACAAGAACAAAAGCTTTGCTTACTGATTTTGCAAAAGCTCTGTCCTTAGCAGATGAGGTCGTTCTTGCAAAAATTTATCCGGCAAGAGAAACTGATGATCTTGGCATAAGCTCCGACAATATCCGCGTTTTGTTAGAGCAGGCTGGTACAAGTGCTCATTACTTTGAAACCTTTGAAGAAATTGAAAAATTTATTTTGCAGCACGCAGCCTCTGGTGATCTGGTGATCACTATGGGCGCCGGTGATGTTGTAAAAATCGGAGAAGACTTAATTTCTAAATAAGGTATTCGCAAAATCCCCAATTGCTTGCCCTGATCCTAAGGGAAATAATTGGGGATTTTTTATCGCTTTTCAAAAGAAATAACTTGTGCTATACTTTACAAAGATGATACTTGGATTTTGGAGGTTTTTTATGTCCTTTCTTTTACTGGAGAACCGGCTCAGCATAGATACCCTTGTTGTTCCCGGCTATTTTATAGACCGTTTTCTTCCTGCCGCCTCCGGTACGGATGTAAAGGTTTACCTATATTTGCTTCGCGCTGTCTCGACATCAGCCACTGGTTTAAGCAGTGCTTCAATTAGTGACAGGCTTGATATTTCAGAGCGCGAGGTACTTCGTTCTCTTAGTTATTGGGAATCTGTTGGTTTGATGCGCCTTAGCTTTACATCGGGTCACGAATTGTCAGGAGTTGCATTTACAGATCCATCTATTCAGGCAGAGACAGAGGCTTCTGCACAGACTGCACCTACACAGACAGCTGCACCTGCTCCAAGCGTACAATCTGTAATTCCTACGCCCACTCCTGCTTTAGTTTCTCCTGCAAATACAACCATTGCAAATGCTTCTGGCTCAATGGCTTCCACACAAACTACTACACATTCTGCTGCAAATGCGACCCCTTCTATACAGTCACTTCATCTTTCCCAAGAGGAGCTGATTCTTCTTGAGAACGATCCAGAGTTTAACATGTATATGTCGGCATGGCAGCAGTATTTTTCGCATCCGCTTAATTATGCAGACACAGAATCATTTGGCTATTGGTATCTTCAGTTTAACCGCTCACCAGATGTCATTGATTATCTTGTTGATTACTGCGCTAATCACTGCAAGGGCAAGCTTAATATGAAATTTATTGATTCTGTTGCCCAGTCCTGGCATCAAAAGGGTCTTCATACACTTGATGCTATTCGTCAGTACAACCTGCTTCATAATGATACTGTCTATGCTATCATGAAGGCATATGGCTTATACAATCAGACTCCTGCTCCGGCTCAGCTTGAATATATCAATAAATGGATCAAGGATTACAGTTTTCCTACAGATGTCTATGTTTATGCCTGCAATATCACGATGAAAAAATGTCAGCGCCCAAATGTTAATTTTACAGAAAGCATCTTAAAGCGCTGGAAGGAAAAAAATGTGCATTCACTTGCTGATGCACAGGCTGCTGAAAATCAGCGCGATCAAAAGGTAAAAAGTGATGCTGCAAAGCGCACCAGTTCAAACCGTGCTTCTTCTGTCGCAAAGGGTACACAGCAGTTTCGTAATTTTACTGAGCGCAAAAATAATAATTACATGGAAAAGATTTTAAAGCAGTATAGTCAAGATTCAAATGAATGATTATCACAGAAAGGATTGACTTTTTATGGCTCTGACCAATTCACAATATAATGAACTGATGCGCCGCTACAGCCGCATCCGTTTCCAACACCAGCATGAGATGGAAGAACGTCTGCGCCATATCTATGCGCAGTGCCCACGACTTCTTGAGATTTCAAAGCTTCTTCCGACATCTAGCGCTGCTCTTGCAAAGGCTAAAATCACTGGCAATAAAGCGCAGGCTCTAAATGCGCAGATGCAGATTGATGCACTTAGACGCGAGCGCGGTGCGCTTCTTTCTTCCCTTCACTATACACTTGATGATCTTCAGCCAAAGTATAGCTGCCCGGACTGTAAAGATACTGGATATCTTGACGGAAACCGTAAATGTCACTGCTTTGAGCAGGCTGGCATAAGCTTACTCTATGAACAATCTGGCATTAGAGACCGTTTGGAACGTGAGAATTTTAACACATTTGATATAAACCGCTATTCAGATGCACCAAATCCACTTCTTGGCGGAATGAGTAATCGCGCCCATATGCAGCGGCTCAAACTTATTTATGAAAAATATGCTTATCAGTTCAAGGATGGAAACCCTAGTCTTTTAATCTTTGGAAATCCAGGCGTTGGCAAGACATTTCTTTGTAACTGTATTGCAAAGGTTGTTCTTGACAAAGGCTTTTCTGTCTTATATATGACTGCTCCTGAATTTTTTGAATCAGCTATGCAGCGTTTTCATTCTAACAACGATGATTCATCAGAAAATGATTCATATGCACTCACATGCAGCCTGTTGATTATTGATGATCTTGGAACTGAAAATCTGACTCCTTTTGTAATCAGTCAGCTGTTTCATGTGATCAATTCGCGTGATCTGTCAAGGAAAACAACTATTATCTCAACAAATCTAAGCCCAGAAGAGCTTCAAAGTACCTACACTGAGCGAATCTCCTCACGACTTATGGGGCAATATACGCCTATCCCTGTTTTTGGAGAAGATTTAAGAAATTCGTAGACATATTTTTTTCTAAAAAATAACATGACCACTGCTAATTCGCTTATGACTTTGATTCTCTGGGGTCATGTTGCACAAATTTTTCTTTCTTTTTACGTAAATTTCTTTTTTATCCATTTCGACGTAAGGCTTGAATCTTCGACATCTTCATGTTATGATTAGTTAAGGTTCGTACTTTTGGACGCAGGTAAGCTGCATATTATAATCATGGAGGTCATCATGCCAAACGAAAAGAATCTGAACACGATACCAGTGGGCACACTGGGTCTTATCCCACTTGAAAGCTGCGCAACCCTTGGACAGAAGGTTAATCAATACCTGACTGAGTGGCGCGCTGAGAGAAGTCATGCACAATCTACTGCGCTTCACTTCTCTGAATACAGCAAGGACAGCTATATTGTCAAAGCAAAGAATCCTCGCTTCGGTTCCGGTGAAGCAAAGGGCGTTATCGAGGAATCCGTCCGCGGCTGCGATCTGTATCTTATGGTGGATGTTTGTAACTATAGCCAAACGTATTCTCTGTGCGGATATGTGAATCACATGTCTCCAGACGATCATTACCAGGATTTAAAGCGTATCATTGCTGCTGTTGAAGGCAAGGCACGCCGTATCAATGTAATCATGCCATTCCTGTATGAAAGCCGCCAGCACAAGCGTACTTCCCGCGAGTCTCTTGACTGCGCTATGGCTCTTCAGGAACTTACAAAAATGGGTGTATCCAACATCATTACTTTTGATGCTCATGATGCACGTGTTCAGAACGCAATTCCACGTGATGGATTTGAGAGCGTTCCGTGTGTATACCAATTTATCAAAGCACTGCTTCGTGCAGAGCCAGATCTGCAGGTTGACAATGAGCATCTTATGGTCATCAGCCCAGATGAGGGCGGCATGGGCCGTGCAATCCAGCTGACTAACTATCTTGGTGTTGATATGGGTATGTTCTACAAGCGCCGCGATTACACCCGCATTGTAGACGGAAAGAACCCTATCGTTGCTCACGAGTTTTTAGGCACCAATGTAGAAGGAAAGGATGTCATCATTATCGACGACATGATTTCTTCTGGTGACAGCATTCTTGATGTTGCACGCGAATTAAAACGTCGTAAGGCACGCAAGGTTTACGCTGCTGCTACTTTTGGTCTGTTTACAAATGGCCTGGCAAAGTTTGATGCTGCTTATGAGCAGGGTATCATTGATCATATCCTGACCACTAACCTTGTTTACCAGAGACCAGAGCTGCTATCTCGTCCGTACTATGTAAATGTTGATCTGAGCAAGTATATTGCACTTTTGATTGATAACTTAAATCACAATGTATCAATTCATGGTCTATTAAATCCGACTGACAGAATCAACCGTATTCTTGAAAAGCATCGTGCTGCACAGGCACAAAAAGCTGCCAAGAATAATATCTCTGAGGAAGCATAATACAAACAAAAAACCTTCAAATACATTTTTTATCGAATGTATTTGAAGGTTTTATTTTTATACTGCTTTACAAACAAGTCCGCATACTGTTCCGTCGGCTGCTGCTGTTGTCAGCTGACGCACCGTCTTAGTACGGCAGTCTCCTGCAGCGTAAACTCCAGGTGTCCTTGTTTTACAATTTTCACCGGCAATTACATATCCAGCCTCGTCAAGATCTACGAGATCTCTAAATACTTCATTGTGAGGCTCCATTCCTATTGCAACAAATAAGCCATCTGCCACAAGTGTCTTCTTTTCACCTGAAAGATTTGTAACTTCAAGTTCTGTCAGCTTCTTTTCGCCAATAAGTGCAGTCACACGACTTTCCATCACACACTCAATATTCTCTGCAGCCATTACCTGATCAATAAGACTCTTCTCAGCGCGGAATGTATCTCTTCTGTGAATCAAATACACCTTACTGCAAATGCCTGCCAGATACAGCGCATCCTGAAGAGCTGCGCTTCCTCCTCCTACAACAGCCGCTGTTTTCTCCTTAAAAAACGGTCCGTCACATACAGCACAGTAAGAAACTCCTCTTCCAATCAGCTCCTGCTCTCGCTCGATTCCTAGATGACGATGTGCCGCACCTGACGCAATAATAAGATTTTTGCCCTCATATGTCTCACCATCCTCAGTGCAAACTTCAAAGCCATTATCTATTTTTCGTGTCGAAATTACCCTGCCAAAAGTAACCTCACCGCCAAGATTTGTCAACTGTGCCATCAGTCCATCTGCAAACTCCATTCCGCTGATCTTTGCAATACCTGGATAATTTTCCACACATGGAGACAATGTAATCTGTCCGCCCATAGCCTCACACTCCAGAATAAGCGGCTTAACGCCAGATCTGAGCGCATAAATTCCTGCTGTCAGACCCGCTGTTCCAGCCCCTACTATAATCATATCGTACATATTCTCTTATTTCCTCTTTTCTTAGTTAATAAATGGTATATATCCTCTAACTTAATGAATAAATTTCGAGATAAAATCTCTTACCAGACGGCGCGTCTCATCAATTCCATCTGCATGGCCAAATTTTCGCTCTGGATGCCACTGAACACCTAAAATCTTCATCTGTTCAGACTGATATGCCTCGATGGTGTGATTATCTTCATCTATTGCAAGCGGCTCAAAGCAGTCTGCAAGTGCATCCTCGAAAATGACATCCTTATGATAATTGTTAACGTAAATGCTTCGATTTTCTTTTAGCAAACGTACCTTATGATCCTCACCGCGCTTTCTAGGACACGGCAGATCAGGATGATATGCCAGTTTTCCACCGAATAGAACATTCACATACTGCATGCCTCGGCATGTACCTATAATCGGTATTCCATGATTAACACAGTAGTGAATAAGCTTTTCTTCCATCTTATCACGGTATGGCTGTACCGTTTCCTCATGTTTACGGTCATACCACTGCGGTCCAAGTGCACCGCCGCCAACTACAATCAAAAGATCTATTTTTTCATCAAACAGACGCTCGAAGTTTTTAGTATGGTTTGCAACAGGACGCGGAATAAAACCAATAGACTCATAAAATTCAACATATCCAGCCTCTAGTATATCAGTTGGATCTCCGTAATCGTTGACACCCTCTCTCTGCGTGATAAGTGCATGGAGATTTGTATATTGAATGCCTTCCTTGATCAGACCATTTCTGCAGTCCATCTCCAAATAGTCAAGCTGTGATACTGTATCGTAAATTTTCTCGCCGCAGCCGATTGCTGCCGGAATATTAAATTCTGCGCATCGGATTGCCATATGAGAAGCTGCACCACCGTACTTTGTGATAAATCCTTTGATATTTTTTGTAAAAATCCATTCGTAGCCTGGGTCAGCCTTTGGCACTACAACAATTTTTCCAGTGATATCAGCATCCGGCTCCTCATCAAGCAACACTACCTCGCCCTCGACTGTCTTTGCCGTTATGAAATTAGGGCGTGCCTCATACACAGGAATCACATCTACGCTCGCACCTGACAAAATAACTTCTGGAAGAAGAATTAATCGGCTGTCATGATTTAAACGGCGCCGCTTTGTGATTAGCTTCATCCAAAGCTTTTTTAAATTTTCTGGATCACAGCCTGACTCATATAGCTTAAAATCATCTACACACAGCCAAGACAAATCCATAGTACGAATCTCCAAAATTGAGCCAAGCTTACGAATCAGTTCTAATACCATACTAAGCGATTTTGTAAATTCAAATTTAAAATACTCTCGCTGTTCAATTGCGCTGATCCAAAATTTTGCCATACGCTCTGCAGGCACATCAAGCTGTGTATCTTCCAGAGCCTGCGTCAAAATACTGATATCAAGATCTTTTTGAATCTTTACCTTATCTTTTTTAATACGCGATGGCGCAGGGCGAAAATTCATCGCGTCGTATCGGTCTGAACGAATATCATATGTGCCGCTTCGAAGATGTCCATACTTAAAGTTAAACTCCTCGCGGCTTATAAGACCCTCAGAAAAGCGCTCAAAATCATCGTTAAATTCTGATGATACTGTAGAAATTCCCTGCATGAAAGTATCCACATTTTCACTTGTATAGTAGCCAGCATCTACAAGCGTGCGAAGAAATGCTCTTGCGATAAAGGCAAGTCTTGCTTGGCGGGCAAATTGCGGAGTACCATTTGTGCGAATTTCTTTTAACAAAGTCAAAATACTGTCGATGATTCTGTCAATTGACACATCTTGGTACAACAACTTTTCAATTTCCTCACGGCAATTTTCAAGACGCTTTAGTGCTTCAAGATCTTCTTTTAAAATCTTTTCCTGATTCATTACAGCATCAATCGTAAGCTTTTTTACTTCGCGCACAAGAAGTTTACGTTCTTCCTCGGTAAAACCATAACGAAGCAATCTCTTTGAATTTTCTTCCGTCATAAAATCATAGCTGCTGAAAATGATCTCAAACTCAATTTTATCGTGTGCAGAAAGGTCTTCCTCAAGCCTTGTCTGATAATACTGAACAAGACGAAGTGCGAGCGGTTCCGGAATACTTGCTGGAATCAGTGAATAATAGGAATATGTCAAGTTAATATATGGCTTATTTCCAACCTGATACATAAGATCCTCATTAAATGCACGATAGCCTAATGTACGGATTCCTTCATTCCATGCATGATGCGTTATGATCTCGCGGTACAGTGAATAATCTAACGCCCTTGGATTGCTTCCAATGATCTCAGATGGATTCCAAAAAGCCATATCAGAAAGCTTCATCGGCTTTCCTGTAATTGCATCAAGGTGCTCCTCATACTCCCGGCGAATCTGACCCTTTCTTGCAAAGAAAGAATAATCATCAATATAACGTCCTTCACGATAGCCTGCTGCAAGCGGACGAACCTGAAATAGAATCACCTGATTGTGGCTGTCTATGGCAAATTCAATATCAAGCGGAATATCCTCTATGATGCTCTCTACTTCTGTTACTGCTGTAATCAAATTGCGCCAGCGCTCCTCAAGCTGATAAAGTGAAACATTTCTCGCAATCCAAAGCGTTTTGCCGCCACGACCGCTTGTTACACTGTCTGTTGACCCCAAGTCATCGTAATTAACAAGATAATATGGTCGCTTTCCTTTTAAGTCACGTGAAAAGACAACACCGCTGACACACACGTCTATTGCCTGGCGCTGGATCAGTACCTGCTCATTTGAAATACCCTTTATATCTTTTTCATATGACTGAATTACAGCCTCGATTGATTCTACGATCTGCGCACGACTCGCTGAATCTACATCAAGAATACTTTTATAATGTCCTGCATTTGAGGACTTCATACAGTCTTCCTGCGTAGAGGAGCTTCGCACGACGATTCTGCAGCCACCAAATTTTTCCATAATCTCTGTGCAGACTTGATTTTTATTGCGCCAGAAGTCTTCAACTCTAAGGATATACATTTCCTCAATGCTTGCCTTTTTGATCAGGTTTTTCATCGCATACAATGTATTTGCCTTTGTCGAAATAATCTTATTGATACGATTCGCCATATTGCATGTCCTCCCTTGCCTGTACTGCTTTGTCTATTTTTTATCCAGATCTATATCACGAGTGTATCTGTTTTTTTCTACCATACCAGTTTACCACACTTTTGACAATCCCGCCACATAAAAAGGAACCACCTTGCGGTGATTCCCTTTCTTATTGCTTATTACTCATTTTGTATTTTACTTTACTTCCTGCTGCTTCTTCTCAACCAGTTCACGAATAGCCTTAAGATCTTCGGCTGTCAATTCCTGACTGTCAAGATAAGCACGGATGAACTCTACCGCAGAACCACTAAAGCTAGTCTTCTGATAGCGCTTCATCAACTCTTTCTGATAATCTTGTTCTGAGATTAATGGTTTATAAACATATGCATGACTTCTCTTTTCATATGTTACATAGCCTTTGTCACGCAGGTAGGACATAAATACGCTAATTGTTGTTCTAGCATACTCTTTACCATACTCTGTCTTCAGACGCTCTAACAAGTCTGCTACAGCTACATTGTCACCAATTTCCCAGATACATTTCATGATCACTTGTTCTGTGTTTGTTAATTCTAACATCACGATATCCCTTTCTGTACCTTAATTTAGACAACAGTATCTTCTGTTTTTACAGCTGTTTTTTTGCTCCCAGAATAAATCCTGCCATGTGGGCAATACTTTTTTTCTAAGGCAACGAGATTATATTACCGCATTTTCTTAATAATTACAATGAATAAAATTAGCATTTTATTAACTTTTTGTATTTTTTTGATCAAAAATATGACGGTAAATTTAATCTCTTTTGCAATCATCGTCAAATTCATTTATTTTGTGACAAAATCTGTGCTTAATCCTGCTCCACAATCTGTGGACGATTTAAGATTTCCATAAATTCCTCACCCGTAATTGTCTCGTGCTCATAAAGGAACTTTGAAATCTCATGAAGCTTGTCCATATGACTATTTAAAAGATTCTTTGCCTTTTCATACTGCTTCTGCACAAGAGCTACTACGAGATCATCGATCTTTGCAGCTGTCTCCTGCGAACAGCTCATACTGGTATCTCCACCTAAGTAAACATTATTTAAGCTTTCCATTGCTACCATACCGAACTCACTCATGCCATATCTGGTGATAATTGCACGTGCAAGCTTCGTTGCCTGCTCAATATCGTTTGATGCACCTGTTGTCACATCTCCGAATACAAGCTCCTCTGCCACGCGTCCTCCGGTAAAGGTTGCAATCTTGTTTTCAAGTTCTTCCTTTGTCATCAAATACTTTTCGCCTTCATCAACCTGCATTGTGAAGCCAAGCGCACCTGATGTACGCGGGATGATCGTAATCTTCTGCACTGGTGCAGAATTTGTCTGCAGCGCTGCTACAAGCGCATGTCCGACCTCGTGATACGAAACGATCAGTTTTTCTTTCGTTGAAAGAATACGGTTCTTTTTCTGATAACCAGCAATAACTACTTCAACACTTTCCATTAAATCAGTCTGTGTTGCAAATTTTCTTCCATCACGGACGGCACGAAGTGCTGCCTCATTAACAATGTTGGCAAGCTCAGCACCAGATGCACCTGCTGCTGTTCGCGCAATTGCGTTAAAGTCAACATTATCTGCAATCTTAATCTTTGCCGCATGTACCTTCAAAATATCCTCACGACCCTTAAGATCAGGCAGTTCAACCGGAATACGGCGGTCAAAACGGCCTGGACGAAGAAGTGCAGGGTCTAGAGACTCCGGACGGTTTGTCGCTGCCAAAATGACAACACCCTTAGAACCATCAAAACCATCCATCTCTGACAGCAGCTGATTTAACGTCTGCTCACGCTCATCATTGCCGCCGATTTGACCACTCTCTCTTTTCTTTCCAACTGCATCAATCTCGTCGATAAAAACAATACATGGAGCCTTTTCATTGGCCTGTTTAAACAGATCTCTTACTTTTGCGGCACCCATACCAACGAACATCTCAACAAATTCGGAACCTGAAATGGAGAAGAACGGAACATCTGCTTCACCAGCTACTGCTTTGGCAAGCATTGTCTTACCAGTTCCAGGAGGGCCTACAAGAAGCGCACCTTTTGGCATTTTCGCACCGATCTCACGATACTTTTCCGGATTATGAAGGAAATCAACGATCTCCTGAAGAAGTTCTTTGGCTTCCTCCTCTCCGGCAACATCTTTAAATTTAATACCATCAACAGACTTTACATAAACTTTGGCATTGCTCTTGGAGCCGCCGCCCATGCCAAAGGTCATCATGCTCTCTCCATCGCCCATCTTGCTCATCATTTTTCTGGAAAGAAACCATCCCAAAAGAGCAAAAAGAGCAATTGGAAGAATATAGCTTATCAACATATATTCAAGCATGCCCATCTGCTGAACAATTGGCTTACTAAATACAGCACCAGCTTCCTCAAGACGATTTACAAGATCAGGATCGTTCATTGTTCCTGTCTTGTAAATATGCTCACCACTCTTGTCTGAGAAGGTAATCTGCGTATCTTCTACGCTGACTTCTCCAATGTTCTTTTCCTCGATCATTTGGAGAAATGTGCTGTAATCCGTCTGCTCTACCTGTCGTCTAAACAGATTCGGAAATACAAATGTATTTAAAAGCAAAAACACAATGATGGCAATGACCCAATAGGTCAGCATCGGTTTTTTTGGCCTGTTCGGCCTGTCATCTACTTCCATAAGCACCTCACATTCTGCCTTGGATTTCCAAAGCTTTTGGCATATTTTAGCCTATTCGTATCATACCCCTTTTCATTAGCACTGTCAAGGTGAGAGTGCTAAATTTTGTGTGAAATAAATATGAATTATTCTATTTTTCCGACTGTTTACGTGCTTTTTTTGAATGATCTGTGGCCATTTTTCTTTCGTAATAAAACATATATTGCTGCATGACACCGGCAAATCCTTCGTATTTTTCTACTGGGAAGCTTCCATTATAATAGGTTTTCTGGATTCGGTCAATCCATACATCTACCGGAAATGCACCTATACGATGATATCCAAACAGCGCCACACAATTTGCAACCTTTTCACCAACGCCATAACATGAAAGAAGTGCTTTATGCAAGTCGTCATCACCAAGCATAGCCCATTTTTTTATGTCTAATTCCCCGGATGCTACCTTTTGGGCAGCTTCATACACATATTTTGCCCGATATCCCAAAGAAAGATCCTGCAGATCAGACAAGCTTAATCCTGCTAGCTGCGTTGGCGTTGGAAATGCAAAAAACTTATTTTCCTTATCTATACATGTTCCGCATGTCGTCGATAAGCTTTCCACTGCCTGACGTATTGCTGGAATATTTTTTCTTTGTGAAATTATAAAGGTGATGAGCATCTCCCATGGATCCTGGTTCAAAATGCGGATACCTTTTCCATATGCAAATGCAGACTTTAGATAATTGTCATCCGCATCAATTGCCTTTTCATAACTGCGGTAATCAAAATCCAAATCAAAGTAATGACACCAGAACTGCTTGTATTCCTCTTTGCTGCAAAAGAATATCAGATGGACACCATTCTGGCAAACAAAAACTTTTTTATCTGCAGCCATGACTCGATACCATGCCATGCTTTCACAATTCTCCAAACCCTTGCTTTTGCAAAGCTTTTCCTGCTCCTGCAAAGAAAGTTTATAAATTCTGAAGCATTGTCCACTCTCCATGATCTGTTCAAGGTCAAAGCAATCTGCCTCAACATGAACACATTTTGATTCTATATACTCACATAAATTTACATTCTCACTCATTGATACATTTCCTTTCTGCATGCGACTTTTCACATACAATACCATGATAAAGCAAATGCAAATATATGTCAATTGTGTTACAAACGAAGGGCACCGCCCCTGCATTTGTCATTGCCGAGGCGGTGTCCTGCTTATTAGCAAACTTTCTTTACTGCGTGATTTGTTATGCCTTTTTGCTGCGCAGATACAGCCAGATCAGTGCTGTAAGCATAATTGCTCCGAATCCAGCTAGTGCCATACCAATGGTTCTGCTCATGTCTTCAATACCAAGAATTACTCTTTCAGATGAAGGCGTTGTTGTCGGCGTTTCACTAACCGTTGTTTCCGCAGCAGTTGTTGTTGTATTGGCTGCTGGAGTGGTAACTTCTGGTGTTGATTCTTCATCATCTGGTGAAGGCAATGTTGTTTCTTCTTCTGAAACAGTTGTCTCTTCCTCAGAAACAGTCGTTTCTTCTGGAGATGTTTCTTCCTCAGAAGTCGTTGTTTCCTCCGGTGTTGTTTCTTCCTCAGAAGTTGTTGTCTCCTCTGGTGTTGTTGTCTCAGACTGATGAGGATCTGTCGGTCCATCAGGTTCTGTTTCTTCTTCCTCTTCAGGGTTTCTGACATCGCGAATAAGGTAAATCACATTGCCTGCCTCATCTACTACTTCTTCAATTACATTCTTGCCATTCTCATATTTCCAATCCTGACCTTCTGTAATTTGAATCTTTCCATCGGCAGTCACATTAAACAGAATGTCTCCCGGAATCTTATGATAACCACCAGTCGCCTTATCTTCTCTTAAGATGTATGACTTTCCGCAAGAGAGCTTTAATCCAAAGTTATGAACTTCCTTCCATCTGGATGTCCAGCTATCTACAAGAACCTCACCTTCATCTGTAATTTCATATACACTCAGAATGGTATCATACAATTCATGATCATCTGTTGCACTTACCTTATTTACAATAAAGTCGATGCGACGGGTATCTTCTACTAATAAGACTCCTTCTTCACTTACTGTTGTCGTTGTCTTCTCTGTATCGATACTTCCATCTTCCTTAAGTTCAAAGGTGGTATCTGATGTAATGCCATAACCTTCCGGTGCTACTGTCTCTCTTAGGATGTATGTCTTTCCTGTTGTAAGACCTGTTACTTCGTGGGCTTCATTTGTCGATGTCCACTCTTCTACAACTTCTCCTGTCTCCTTATCGATGAGCTGAATAGTTGCTCCTTCCAGTTCCTCTCCATCGGCAATATCTACCTTGCTGATCTTAACTGATGTGATTGTATTAATCAGGTTGGTTTCACTTACAGTTGTGATATAGCCTTCTACTGGCTCTTCATCTACTGTATAGGTGTAGGCTGTTGATCCATCTTCGCTGTATGCTGGAAGTTCTGTAAACTCATAGCTCCAGTCGTCGGCTGCCGTTACTTTCTTTCTAGCAACTGGCTCGTCGTTACGATTTAGGATTACTGTGATGCTTTCTGGAAGTTTGGTTCCTTCTGGCACTCTCCAGGTCTTGGTTCCTGTGATTTCAATCTTCTCACTCTTTGTGTTGATCAGATCGTATCCATCTACTTCCTTATTGTATCCTGCTACTGGCTCTTCATCTACTGTATAGGTGTAGGCTGTTGATCCATCTTCGCTGTATGCTGGAAGTTCTGTAAACTCATAGCTCCAGTCGTCGGCTGCCGTTACTTTCTTTCTAGCAACTGGCTCGTCGTTACGATTTAGGATTACTGTGATGCTTTCTGGAAGTTCGGTTCCCTCTGGTGCTCTCCAGATCTTGGTTCCTGATACACTTGTGGTTCCTGTGATTGTGTTAATCAGGTTGGTTCCACTTACAGTTGTGATGTAGCCTTCTACTGGCTCTTCATCTACTGTATATGTGTAGGCTGTTGATCCATCTTCGCTGTATGCTGGAAGTTCTGTAAACTCATAGCTCCAGTCGTCCGCTGCTGTTACTTTCTTTGAGTCAACTGGACTTCCGTTACGATTTAGGATTACTGTGATGCTTTCTGGAAGTTCGCTTCCCTCTGGTGCTCTCCAGGTCTTGGTTCCTGATACACTTGTAACTCTGTATGTATTCGTTACAACTAAGGCTCTTACATCACTTTCAACTTCAGGTATATCTGTCATCACAATGTTATAATATACAGATGCTGTCAGCTTGCGTTCAGCATTCATAGATACCACTACTGTTACTAGGTATTCTGTTTCATCATAACTCATTCCAACAGTTGAACCCTTGGTTTCCTTTACAGTGTAGTAATATACGCCTGTATCCGTATATGTGATTGATCCGAAGCTTCCAGTTTCACCTGCCTTTATAGAAACCTTATTGCCAGTTTCTGTTGGCATTGGTGTACCTTCTTCTGCTGCACTTAATGTAAATTCAAAGGCTTCATCTTGATTGTAACCAGTTCCGTCTACTATCTTCTGTACAGAGATAACTGCACTCGTCTCTGGTATCTCATAGATATTGGTCACAGTTACATTTACCGCTACAGTACCTGCTTCTTTGTCAATTGTTCCTGTTGCATTTGTTGTAAGTCTTGATGTATATTCTTCCTCTCCAGTTAAAGCTGTTCCATCAAAATTTACCTCTTCCACAGTATACTTCGTTCCTAATGGAAGACCTGTAAATGTAATAGTTGCATCCTTTACAAGCTCATAGATAGCTGAACCATTTTCAAGTCTTATTCCATTGAAGCTTCCCGTTAAAGGCTTATCTGCTGCATCTGTAAGAGTAACCTTGATATAATAGTGCATACCCTCTTCCATTTCGTATCCTTCAACCTTTTTAGTAATAGAAAGAATACCTGGGTACTTACCATTCTCAATTATATATGCACCATCACTATTTGCCTGCAAACCATGCGCATCAACTACACAATCATTATTTACTGTAATTCTCCATGGTTCACTTGGTGTTACATATCCCGTCGGAGCACTTGTCTCATAAAGTAAGTATTCACCTGGAATCAGTCCTGAGAATGCAACTCCAGTTCCACTAGCATTACTAATTGCTGTTGCAATTGGTAAACCAACTCTAATAAACTGATTCTGGTCATTCTTCACTGCACGGTATAGTGCAAAACTTGCTCCTTCAAGTGGCTGTGGCGTTGACGTTGATGCATCCACCTTGTTGATACTAAACGAAGCTGTTTTCACTTCCTCATCTGCCTTATTTATTACAACAATTGGATTTCCTCCAACACCGGCTAAAACGCCATTATTCTGATAAGAAATAGTATAACCATACAAACTAAACTCTGTTACATAGTAATAAATATCTTCTCCGTCATTTTCCTTTGTCGGTAAACCAGATACTACTGCTGTCCAGTTATTATGACTATCAATAGTTACATTCTGAACAAATTCCATATCACCTGCGGCTAATGTTGCTATTGTTCCATTAACCTTGCCTGGCTTGCTACCATCCAAAATTGAATTATATGTATTGGCTGTAACTACGATACTAATCTTATTCAGTGTGCTACTTACAATCTCGCTATGCGTTACTGAATATACATTTTCAATATTCAGCTCACCGCGATCATCTCCATTGATATACAAACGTGCTGTCATTTGTGTTGAAGCAAAATCCCAGCCTCCCCAGTTCTTTCTCCAGCCTTCATTTAAATATCCTGTAACTGTCAGCTTTGTACCAATCCTATAGTATTCAGTACTTGCAAAAGCAAGCTGCGGACTGCTCATTCCGTTTCCTTTATAGGAAACTTCAACTTCAACTGGCTGAGCATCTGTATAACGATGATGTGTCTTATACAATCCCACTGATATACTGCTCTCAGATGCCTGCATTTCACTGCCATCATGATTCAGCCATACTTTCTGGATTCTGACTGCTCCATCTTCAATCTCATTCTCGATATTTACAATTGCATTTGTGTTGGCAAAATGTACATCGTCTACTGTAATGTCTGCTGTCTCTACTGCTTTTGCAACTGCAGCTTTTAAATCCTTGATTGATTTTCCGTATGTACCTAATGCAAAGTAAAACTTTTCATGTCCTGCTTCAATCTTATATCCACTTGGAGCCTGGACTTCTTCAAGATAATACAATACATTCTCTTCAACTGCAATATCAGTTGCAGCCATCATGTCTTCATCTGTTTTATCAGAAACAAACTTACATCCAGTAACAGGAATTTCAATGTCATTCTGAATCAGTGAAAAACTACCATCATTATATTTATAGAGGTTAAATTTTGCACCACTCAGTTTTTCATCTTCATTTCCCTTTTCTACCTTATAAACAATTAAAGAATTATATTTTGCAACTGATCCGCCAGCACTCTGATTCTTCCACTGTGTACTGATTTCTTTTTTGTAAGAACCGACCAGTTCTACATTATTCTTAATCGTAATTGTTTGTCCTGCGTAATTTGATGTAAATTTAAAACGATATGTATACTCTACAACAAACGCTTCTGAATCAGGAAGTATCATACTAATATTATGTGTTTTCTCATTATACTGGTATGTATAAAAGTTTTTGCTTACAGGTGCACCCTTACCATCAGGTTTGCTCGCATCATATTCATACACAGAAACTATATTTCCTACCAGTGTAATGTCCTGAATCTTCGACTCATCTACATCACATTTCAAAACATCATTCAGTGTAATCTTATTCACATTTGGAATCAGATCTAAACGATTTTTGTTTACTACAATTGTATAGGTGATGTCACTGTTATTCTGGAATCCCTTCTTATCAATAACATCGTCCTCTTCAATTTCTTTTTCCTCAAACAGCACTGGAACAGTTACACTTGCTTTATCTTCACCAGAAGTTGCTGTATTTGTAAAGTATACAAGCTCCTGCTGTGAACCTGACAAGTTTGCGTTGGAAATCTGAATTGCATAATGAATATACAAAACATCATGCTTATAGCTTCCATCTTCATTGACATATACTTCCTTTGGAATAGTAAAAGTCAAAGTTCTGCCATCTTCACTGACACTCATCTGGTTCAATGTTGTCGGACTTGCATTAAATGAATCTTCAACATAAACTGCACCCTCTGGAAGTTTATCTGTAACAGTAAATGTATCGTTCAAATTTCTCTCAGCTGGCTTTATTTCTAACTCGTAATAAAGCTTGCCATCTGTCAAATCACTTTCTTTTACTTCATCAATGCTCGTTTGATAACCACTTGAATATCTTGATACCTTTTTCAGTAAAAATGCGTGCTTTGTATATGTATATGAATCTGTCTTTGTCTGATTGATTGAGCCACTGGCGAAAACTGCTACATTATCATACCTAAATGTTCCGGCCGGATAACTTGCAAACTCAGCTTTTACCTTGTACTCAAAGTTGATCTTTTGTGCCTTTTCAGGTGTAATCGCCTTAAATGTCACCTTAAAGCCAATCATTCCTTCTGCAAATTCATTAACTAATACTCCGTCTTTACCTAAATATTGAATTGTATAATCAGATGCTTCTATACCGTTTACAGTAACTGGTGTTAATAACGACTGTATATGATCCTGATTTAGTGTATCAGTAAGCGTTGCTCCTTCTGCAATACCATCATTCACTGTTACTGTGACTAAATATGGAACTTCAACATATCCGTCTTTCTTAACAACCTGATTTTCATCATGGGTTTTATCAAGATAGCCAATGATACCAATGGTGTCTTCTACTTCTCCCCAAGTATTAGGACCAATTTCTATGCGGTTTACAAGTTTCTTCTCAGCATTTGTTTCATTAGCCAACGGATAATACCTATATGTAATCACAATTTTGTTATTAAAATCGTTCTCAAATTTATATCCGGTACTAAAGAAATTTTCCTTTGTGATTCCAGGATTGCTTCCGCCCTGCACATCAACATAAAAACCTTCAATATCATTGATATCAATTACTGTGCCATCTAACTTAAAAGTATCTTTTATAGTAAGACCCTTTAAATTTTCCTGACTTTCATTGATAGTGACAGTATACTTATAACTTCCATCTTCTTGTTTTTCAGAAGTCTTTTTAATAACATTTCTGCTATATTCTGCTTCTGCATATGAACTATGCTCATTTTTGCCGCTTCTTACATAGAAAGTATTTCCATTCAGCTTAAGCTTTGTTGTAGCTGATGTTGAAAGCAGCTGCTTATTTACTAATGCTACACACGTTATTGTATATTTTTGACCTGCTTCCAACTTTGGAAGTGTTGTCACAAAGCCACCATTTCCATATTGCTCAAATTGAATATTTTCTACATAGTTACCGTTGTTATCCCAAATATAAATACGATCCAGCAAAATAACCTGTTTCATCTGACTGCCTACAACATTATCATCTGAAAAGTAATCGAAAACCTCAATATCTTTGCCTGTTCCCTTTTTAGATGAAATGGTCATTGTATAAGTTACATACCATTCACCATCTCCATATTGAACTACTTCACTCGCCGTTTTCGTAGTCTTTATATCAAACGCTAAGGAAGACGGCTTTATAGTAAATGTTACCTCTCCTTTTCCTGGAAAGCTAAATGTTACCTCTTCTTGAGTTTTCCTTGAACCTACTTTACATTCAAAGAAAAAGTCTCCGCTAAATGATTTCTCATCTTCACTAAATTCCTGGCTGTATTCGAATGTAACAAGACCATTTGCATCAATACTGAATGTTCCGACTGGCTGCTCTGAAGAATCCTTCAATACACCCTCTAATGGCGGATTATCAATTTTAATTACGTCAGGAAGCTGATACTGGATTTTACGTGACTGACTTGTAATAAGTCCCTCTGGAAGGGTATACTTCAAATCAATTCTCGCATTATGGCCTGATGTAATTTCATTCACCTTGACCCATGAGTCTCCTCTTCTCTTACTTATAGTAACATCTTTAATGTAGTCATCTAACCTTGGAATTGCCCCTCCTGCTGTGAGCATTAACCCGTTAGCGCCCCTTAAGCCAAATGTTACTGGATCATTTGATAACAGATCATCCTCATCAGTCTCTGGCTCTGTTTCTTCTTCTGTCACGTTTTCTGTTTCTGCCTCAGTTTCTTCTTCGGTCTCTTCCACTGACAGAATAGTCTCCTCTTCGTCGGTTGTTTCGGCTTCCTCTATCGTAGTTTCCTCTACTGTTGGTTCCTCTACTACTGTTGGCTCTGGTGTAGTAGGTTCCTCTGCTACTGTCGGCTCTGGCATTGGCGCTTCTACTACTGTTGGCTCTGGTGTAGTAGGTTCCTCTGCTACTGTCGGCTCTGACGTTGGCGCTTCTACTACTGTTGGCTCTGGCGTTGGCGCTTCTACTACTGTCGGCTCTGGCGTTGGTGCCGCTACCACTATCGGCTCTGGCGTTGGTTCCTCTGCTGCTGGTGCCACTGGTGCAGGTGCTTCTGCTGCTAGTGCCGCTGCTATAGTGGATTCGACTGTTGTCTCTTCCTCTGGTGTTTCCTCTGATAGCTGACTGGCAATTTCTGTCTCATTGGCATCTGTAATCACAGTTGAAAATCCTGGAATACTGACATTCAAACTAGATACGCCAACAAAAGCTGCTAATGCCGCTGCCGCTATACGCCTTTTGATTGACATTTTTTTCTTTTCTTTCCGCATACTTTTTCCTCCTTTTCCAGCACCAAGGAGTTTCTCTCTGTCACATCATCTAATTTCCCATAAAGACGACACATAAAGAGTCTCCTAATGGTTACTATATTTTATACTGCTCAAACGAGTGTTTCATGTTAAATTTTTACACGTTTTTCATGAAACCTATTCTAATTTTAAGTATACGGTCACTTACACAAAATGTAAATCATACCAAAGTATGAAAAAAGAGCGCACTTTCGTGCGCTCCTTTCAATAATCTAGTTATTACACCAGTTTTTTTATTTTTATATCTGATTACTCTACTGTATATGGCATAAGTGCGATATGACGAGCTCTCTTGATAGCTACGGTCATTGCTCTCTGATGCTTTGCACAAGTTCCGGTAATTCTTCTCGGAAGGATCTTTCCTCTCTCGGAAACATACTTCTTTAACATTGCAACGTTCTTGTAATCGATAACGCCGTTGTTCTCTCCACAGAATACGCAAACCTTCTTTCTTCTGCGAGGTGCTCTTCTCTTCATGGAGGAATCAGTTTTTTCTGCCTTATTGTAAGCCATGTTCTTCTCTCCTTTTTGATTTTCAATCTATCAAGCGATTTTCGCTTTGATTATGGACGTTTTCTCCGTCTGTCTTTGACATCATTAGTTAAATGGAAGTCCTTCGTCTTCTACGCCGTCTGGGATGTTCATAAATCCGCTTGCAACTGCGCTTGCCGGCTCTGGTCTGGACTGAGACATTGCCGGTCTGTAACCGCCATTGTCTGAACCTGCACTTGCTGACTTGCTCTCTGCAAACTCCTGATCCTCAACAATCACATCTGTCGTATAAACTTTCTGGCCATCCTTATTGGTATAGCTGCCGGTCTGAATGCGTCCGGTAACCACTAGCTTTGTTCCCTGATGAAAATATTTCTCAGCGAACTCTGCTGAACGGTCAAATGCTACAC
The DNA here is from genome assembly GCF_020687335.1 of Anthropogastromicrobium aceti. Lineage (NCBI taxonomy): Bacteria > Bacillati > Bacillota > Clostridia > Lachnospirales > Lachnospiraceae > Anthropogastromicrobium > Anthropogastromicrobium aceti. The sequence continues at coordinate 46,327 of NZ_JAJEQN010000011.1, read as the reverse complement.
ACTGAATAAAGTCAGCTGTCTGCTCACCATTGGATGTATTTGCGCGTCCTCTGCGATCTACAGCCAGTGTATATCTTGCAATAGCCATCTGGCGTTCTCCCTGTGAGTAACGAACTTCTGGGTCTCGGGTAAGTCTTCCCATTAAAATAACTTTATTCATAGTTAATAACCATGCCCTTTCTAAAATGCTTAAGCCTGATGCCTAAGCGCCCTGCTTACGCTTCCTGCTTAACGCAAAGATATCTGACAACCGGTTCCATAATGCGGATGTGTCTCTCAACTTCACCTGGACACTCTGCATCACCATCAAACTGGATGAAGTAATAGTAAGCCTCTTTAGACTTCTGAATCTCATAAGCCAGTCTCTTCTTACCCCAATCATCAACGTTGGTAACAACGCCGTTGTAACGGGTGATGTAGCCCTGTACCTTCTCGATTGCTGCAGCTCTCTCTTCTTCCTCAAGCTTTGCACTTAATACAACTGCTAACTCGTACTTATTCATGTTTTCTACCTCCTTCTGGTCTCTGGCCCTCCACCTACTGGAGAGCAAGGATATGATATTACATCACAGTTTTCAACTTTACCATATCTGCAAAGAAAATGCAAGCACTTTTTTATAAAAAAGTTCACTCGTTCAGATGTGTTCGTACAAATCCCATGCTTGCATGAGGATTGGACGAATCAGCTGAACGAAGTGAACGCCCGTTAATGAACAAAACAAAGTTTCGAAGCAACGAAAACACGTTAGTGCGGTTTTGTGAATGGGCGTTCCGTGAACTTTTCTTGGACTCTCATTCCGCCTTTTTAATACTTTTCGTGTTTTTCTCTACAAGCTTTCTAGGCACCATGATCTGGTGATCGCATCCACAGCAGCGAATACGAAAGTCTATTCCAACACGCAAAACTTCCCATTCCTTGCTTCCGCATGGGTGCGGTTTTTTCATGATAATTCTATCTCCAACCTCAAAATCCATTTTCATACTCCTAAGACAGGCCTGTAAAAGCTTACTCTACTGCCTCTGAAAGTGCCTCTCCTATCTTTCTTTTTATAATCAAATCTGCTATGCCATCCCTCACTGTCGCTGCCATATTGATTAAAACAAGCTTGTTTCCCCGGTAATAATCAATCAGTCCTGCTGCTGGGTATACTGTCAGCGATGTTCCGCCTACAATTAGCATGTCAGCCTGACTAATATAGCGCACAGATTGCTCCAATGTCTTCTGATTTAGACTTTCCTCATACAAAACCACATCCGGTTTAATGATTCCTCCGCAGCTACACTTTGGCACTAACTCTTTCTTTTCCATAAGATCTTCCAGGCTATAGAATCTGCCGCAGTGCTCACAATAATTTCGAAGTACGCTTCCATGAAGCTCTAGCACTTCCCTGCTTCCTGCCTTTTGATGCAGACCATCAATGTTTTGTGTGATCACTGCCTTTAATTTTCCCTGCTGCTCCAGCCTTGCAAGCGCTTTGTGCGCTGCATTTGGCTGTGCATTTGGAAACAGCATTTTGTTTCGATAAAACCTAAAAAACTCCTCTGGCTTTTTTTTGTAAAAGCTGTGACTAAGAATTGTTTCAGGCGGATAGGCGTATTCCTGATTGTACAGACCGTCTGTGCTTCTAAAATCCGGGATATTGCTCTCGGTTGACACGCCTGCCCCTCCGAAAAATACAATGTTTTTGCTTGTCTTTATCCATTCTTTTAAAAGTTCCATCTCGTCTGCCATAAAATCACACCTTTCTTAAATCAGACCTTAATTTAACTTAAATCCCTTAAGCAATGCGCCAAGACCTGTTGCTGCTGCACCGTTATCCTCGTACTCAGCTGGTCCTTCCTCCTCTACCTCACGGCTTGTAAGCTCAGCTGCCTCACGGATACTTAAGGAAATCTTATTGTTCTCGATCTTTATAATCTTTACCTTAACCTTATCGCCTTCCTTTAATACCTGACTTGGATGCTTTAATCTTCTGTCACTGATCTGTGAAATATGAACCAGTCCTGTAATTCCATCACCAATATTTACAAATGCACCGTAATCCTTTAACTGTTCAACTGTTCCTTCCATAACAGTGCCAACTGTATACTTGTTGATCTTCTTGTTCTTTTCTTCCATAACTTTCGCCAAAAGAAGCTCCTTTGCAGACAGAACTACTCTCTTTGCTCCCTCATCCACTGATATTACCTGAACATCAAGCTCCTTATTTAAGTAATCTGCCGGCTCCTCTACATATTCTAATGCAAGCTTTGATGCCGGGATGAATCCGCGCACGCCTTCTACATAAGCTACACATCCGCCATTTACAGCACCTGCCACCTTTACATGGTAAACCTTCTTTGTTTTCTGTGCTTCCTGCAGTTTATCCCATGCCAACTCCTCAGCTGCATCCTTACATGAAAGAAGCATATTTCCGGCACCATCATCTGTCTTTACAACTGTTGCAGTAAGTGTATCACCAACTGCGACATTTTCCAGTACATGATATGTTGGATCATCACTTAACTCAGTCACTGGGATTCTGCCTGGTGCATAGTAATTAAAATCAATTGTCACATCCTGATCATTTACATCGATAACTGTTCCTGTCACGATATCACCTGGACGGATTCTGCGATAGGATGCCTCAAGTGCCTCCTTGTAATCCTCCATTGTTTCAGTTGTTCCCATAGTTGTATTCTTTTCTTCCATGATCTATTCTCCCTTATTATTTAATTGGTAATTATTCAAACCAGAAATAACTAATGCCCATAACACCCTTCATAGAAAGCTTCAATGTAATGATTTCATCCACATATCCCCAGACTGCCATTTCCTCAGAAAGGTTTATGCAAACCTCCTGAATCATGCCCTGCGTGTTTAGCGCAAACATCTGTGAATCTTTATCATTTATGGTGATTTTTAACTTACTGCCTTCTATCGCATAAAGCTTCAAATGAAGCTCGCTGCCAAGGCTGTCATTATCACCCATTGTGTACTCCATCATCGCTTCCTGCGCCTTATTGCTGATGCAGACAACTTGAACACCCTCCCGTTTTGAGATTCTCACATTTCTGCACTCATCATAAAGCCAGGCTCCTGTAATATTGGCAAAATCACGACGAATACGAATATCACCCTCAAGGCAGACAATAGCCTGCGCTGGACGCTTAGTGCCATCACTTTCTATTATCTGTGCCTGTGTATCTGCATCCTCTCCTATCCAGATTCGATATCCGCCATCGGAAAGCATCATGCTTTCTGTAATCACATCATAAATCATCAGCTCTCTAAATGGAATTTTAATTGTCACTTCCTTAGCTTCATTTGCATGGAGCATAACAAATGCAAAACCGACAAGCTTTTTATCTGGTCGTGTAAGTGACGCTTCCTCCTTTGCCGCATAAATTTGGATAACCTTTGCACCATCACAATTTCCAGTATTTCGCACACGAAGCACAGCCTTAAGCTGCTCCTTTTCCTGCTCCACTGCGAAAATATCATATACAAACGAGGTATAGGACAATCCATATCCAAACGGATATTGTTTTTTGCCTCTATAATATTGATAAGTCTGGCGCGTGCGAATAATATCACATTCATTTTTTGCCGGAAGATCTTCAAATGATGAATACCATGTCATATTCAGTCTTCCTGACGGATTATATGAGCCAGACATAACATCTGCAATAGCTCTTCCCAGTTCCTGACAGCCAGACGGCGTAAAGAGAATGGCTTTTGCTTCCTGTAACGGCATCAGATCATGCGGATAGTTGCTTACAACAACGACGATCACCTGCTCATTCACCTTTTTCACAGCTTCAAACAATGCTATCTGAGCACTTGGAAGTCCATACTTCTCCCTGTCCTGTCCTATCTGACCATTGATCACTGGATTTGTTCCAAGTACAATAACTACTTTATCAGCCTCTGATGCTAAAGTCACTGCACGAGCCGTACCATCCCAAGTCTGCTCAATTCCAAATAATGCACGATTTTCGCCTGGCCAGCCAATGCCAACCTGCTCATCTGTTGCTGCACGAAGCATACCCTCGCTGTCCCAATACACATCACGTCCACGCCATGTTGTCAGGCGAAAACGTCCATCTGACAGCATCTCCACACAAAAGCATTCTTTTACATGACGCCCAAACGCTTCACTGCGGTTTGCAAATAACTTTCCATTCTCATCTACGCTTGTCAGATAGCATCCTGTCGATGCCGCCTGCAGATTCATTTTTCCCTGTCCCCAGTCAGTTATAACAAATTCCTCAGCCTCTGAGCGCGAACCCAGCGCCAGTCGTCCTTCTTGCGTCAGACAGACAAACCTCTCTCCACAACGAAGACAAAGACGCTTTTTTCCATCTGTGTAAGTCACACAATCTTCACCAAATGCATCTCTTATTCCTTCATACGGTGAAATACGATATGGCGGGATACCTCCATTCCAATCCTTAAACCATTCATTTGCCAATGGTCCTATCACTGCAATTTTTTCTTTTTCTTTTGGAGAAATAGGCAATATCTGTTCTTCATTTTTCAAAAGTACAATTGCCTCTCGTCCAGCCTGACGTGACAAAGCAGCATGATCACTGCCGCCTAAAAGTGATTCATCTGGATTTGCAAATGGATCGTCTTCTTTTTTATTAAACATACCAAGACGAATCCTTGTCGCAAAGCTGCGGCGCACCGCCTGATTAATGTCCTGCATTGAAAGAAGATTTCTGTCGTAAGCACCGCGCACCGCTGCTTCCACAAACTCAGGCTCATCAGCAAAACAATCCACGCCTGCCTTTATTGCAAGCGCTGCTGTCTTTTCCCTGTCAGAAAAACGCTCATCCTGACACAGTTCTTCTAGCGAACATTCATTTCCAACGATATGACCGCTAAAACGCCACTCTTTACGAAGTACCTCCTGTAAATGATCGCCAAAAAGTGCTGGTGTGCCATTGATTGCATTACTTGCTGTCATAACGCCTTCCGCACCGCCTTCTATGATGCACCTGCGATACGGCTCCAAATAATATTCATAAAAGCTGCGCGGATCAATTGATACACGAAGTGGCCGATCTTCTGAATTATAACCGGTAAAATATTTAAGCGTAGCTGCTGTTTTTATATAGTTAGGATTATCACCACGCATCCCCTTTATATAAGCAGATGCCATTTGACCACCCAAATGGGGATCTTCGCCAAATCCTTCTTCTGTCCTTCCGAAACGGGGATCACGCTCTGGCTCCGCCATCGGTGCCCAACGACATAGACCGCCATGTTCACCCTCTCGATAATAGAGGATTCGTGCCTCATCTCCAACGGCTGCCCCCATTTTTTCCATAAGCTTAGTATCCCAAGTCTGACTCATACCAAACGGCTGTGGAAATGTCGTTGTAGGCTTCGGTGCTCCCCAGTTTACGCTTCGATCATGCTTTGCTTCCACACCATGAGCAGCTTCTTCACCCAGATAAGTACTTCGGATTCCAAGACGCGCCACTTCTGGTGTAAGCGTCGATAACATCCTGCATTTTTCATCCAGATTCAGTGCCTCAAGCAGCCAGTCTAACCGTTCATTGATGTCAAGCGAGGCATCCCACAATGGTGTATTCTGGTTTTCCATAATTCTTCAGATCCTTTCACCTCAATAAATGAGAAAGATGCCGCAGGGAACTCTGCAGCATCTTCTTACTTCTTTTCAAGCTCCTTTATCGCAGCTACAACCTCAGCTGCATTCTTCTTTGAAATTCCTTTAGCCAAGCATGCATACTGCACCAGTTCTTCGAGAGATCCGTCAAACCAGAAATTCATGAATTGTTTTACCTGTGCTTCCAAAAACTTCTTATCATTGATTGCTGAAGAATAGTAGAACACACGTCCTTCTCTTCTTCCATTTACATAACCTTTTTCAATCAAATGTGCAATAAATGTACATACCGTTGAACGTTTCCAGTCCTTCTGGTATTTCTTTTCAAGTTCATCCATGATGCCAACCAGACCAATTTCATTATCAGCTTCCTGAATACATCGATAAACTAGCATTTCACAATCCGTAATATCCGAAAACAGCATAACTTCTCCCTCTCTTTCTCCTAATTTATTGCTTAATGCAGGCTAAACTTCATAAGAAGCACAAAAACAAGAGCAAAACCAGCTAAAAACAAAATCGCCTTAATTTTTCCAACTTCACCGCCTACGTAGAACAAAATACCAAATACGATAATCGCCACCACACATGCAAGCAGCAGGTACGCACCTGCAAATGTAACAATAATAGGTGAAATTACTGCACTAAGACCTATCATAAGCAATAATCCAAGATTTCCAGTAGCGAGTGTCAAATGCATTGATACTGGTTTTTGTGTGTTCATCCAGTACTTTCTTGCTACACGCACATACTCTGGAAGTACAAGGCCTACGCCGATCACAGCAACACCAAGCACACCCTGCTCTATGTTCAGCGCATGGGTAAGCGCTGCCGTATTATTCATAAAAAGAACACCGCCAAGACCTGCCAGTGCAAGTCCCACAAGTGTAAACACAATTGCCGGAACAAAATCCGTATCAGGACGGCGCTGAAGCTTACGGTTTTTTCCCATAAAATAAGGAAGCATCCACACAGTAAACGCTACTGCAAGAACACAAAGAAAAAGACCCATTCCCCTAGAGATCGTGCTTGCTGGATGACCTTTACTCCAGGTGTAGTTAGTACAAACAATCAGAAGCACAACGCAAACAAGAAGAAGCACAAGATCGCGAAGTGCATTGCCTGCGAGACGGTACGTTCCAGTGATTCCAAGCATTCCATAGATCAAAAGAAGCTGCAGTACACCAGCTGTCAGCGCTGCTGTAAATACCATGTTCCCAAGACCTAATACACCACCTGAGATTGCTATGCTTAAAAATGGCATCAAGCTAAGTGCAAACCAGGAAAAAATTCGCTCCTGCGCATCGGATGTCGGTCCTTTTCTCATAATAGAAATTCCGCCTCCATTGACTAGCTTTGTACTAAATAACAGTAGAACATATCCTAATACCAATAATAAAATATTCGTTATCCCCATAGAAATAACCACGCCTTTCTGTACACATATATACTTATTCTACCTTTATCTACTATTGATTGTCAAGTAAAAAAGATAGCTGTCCGAAGAATTTTCGGACAGCTATGCATTCTTTTATATTTTATTAAGTATTCAGAAGCACATTCACAATCACTTTTGTTTTTAGATTTCAAACAGAAGATCGCCATATGTTGGCATCGGCCATACCTTGCGCTCTACTAATACCTCAAGCTTATCAACTGGTGCACGTAGCTCATCCATTGCTTCCTTTACAACATCCTTATAATAGAATGCCTGCTCTTTTCCTTCCATAGCAACAGCCTTTGCGTGAACATCACTTAACTTCTTTAATGCCTTATATGTTTCACCAAGAAGCTCGGCAATCTCATGAAGCATACCCTCCTGAGTGGAGATGTTTGCTGCTGCGTATGCAGACTTAATAGTATTTACAGATGCAGCCAGATTGTTCTCATACTTGATAACAGCCGGAATGATCTTCTTTGTTACCATATCAATCATTGTACCTGCTTCAATATTTAAAGTCTTGCTGTATGTCTCATAGAAGACTTCTGCACGAGCCTCAAGCTCTCTCTTTGTTAAGATGTGGAACTTCTCATACATCTCTACTGTCGTTGGCTCTGTAACAGACTTGATGGAGTCAACCCATGTCTTTACATTTGGAAGACCACGTCTTTCGGCCTCTGCAACCCACTCGTCAGTATATCCGTTTCCGTTAAAGTAGATATCCTTGTTCTCACGGATAAACTCTGCAGTCACTTCGCGAACAGCAACATCTGTGTGCTTACCTTCTCTAAGCTTTGCCTCAATTGCATCTGCTGCATCAGAGAATGCTTCTGCCATCATTGCATTTAATACAATGTTTGGCTCTGCAACGTTGCAGGATGAAGCAACCATTCTAAACTCGAAACGGTTTCCGGTAAATGCAAATGGTGATGTACGGTTACGGTCGGTCGGATCCTTATCAACAGCCGGGCACTCCTTTACACCAAGATCAAGCATTCCAGCTGGAATAGATGAATCTGCATATCCCTTCTCGATAATCTGATCAACTACACCACCAATCTGATCACCTAAGAAGATAGAAATAATTGCTGGCGGTGCCTCATTTGCACCCAAACGATGATCATTTCCTGGGTTAGAAGCAGCGGTACGAAGAAGAAGTGCATGCTTTTTCACTGCCTTCATAACGCAGCCAACAACTAACTGGAAGCGAGTATCAGTCTCTGGCTTCTTGCTTGGCTTAAACAGATTAATACCATCATCTGTGGAAAGAGACCAGTTGTTGTGCTTACCAGAACCATTTACGCCTGCAAATGGCTTCTCATGAAGCAAACATACAAGACCGTGACGTGTTGCAACCTTCTTTAAGGTATCCATTAAAAGCAGGTTGCTGTCTGCTGCAACGTTTGTCACAGAGAAAATCGGAGCAACCTCATGCTGTCCTGGCGCAACCTCGTTATGCTGTGTCTTTGCAGTGATACCAAATCTCCACAGCTCTTCGTTTAGCTCCTTCATAAAGGAACCAACACGCTCCGGAATTACACCAAAATACTGATCATCGAGCTCCTGTCCCTTTGGAGCCGGTGCGCCAAACAGTGTACGACCTGTAAATACAAGGTCATCTCTCTGTAAATATTTATCTCTGTCTACAATGAAATACTCCTGCTCAGGTCCAACACCTGCAGTCACCTTTGTAGATGTAGTGTTTCCTAACAGACGAAGAAGTCTGACACCCTGCTCACTTACTGCGTCCATAGAACGAAGAAGCGGTGTCTTTGCATCAAGTGCTTCACCTGTGTATGAGCAGAATGCTGCCGGGATACAAAGAATGGTTCCAATTGCATCCTCCTTTACGTAAATCGGTGAAGTCATATCCCATGAAGTGTAAGATCTTGCGCGAGAGGTATCACGAATACCACCTGACGGGAAGGATGAACCATCTGGCTCGGACTCACACAATTCTTTTCCGGTAAAATCCATCATGACCTTACCATCTTCATCTGGAAGCGAAACGAAGGAGTCATGCTTCTCTGCAGTAAGCATTGTCAGTGGTTCAAATACATGTGTAAAATGTGTTGCACCTTTCTCAATTGCCCAGTCTCTTACTGCCTGTGCAACGATGTCTGCAGATCCCTTATCCAGCTTGCACGCCTTCACTTCATTATAAACCTTCTTCGGAAGACGAGCCTTCATCTCAGCATCTGTAAAAACATTGTTGTTAAATAACTCTGTAATTCTGCCGCTCATGTTTTCAACCCTCTCATTCTATACTGATATAACGCTCTGTCTGCTGCCTTTTCTTCTGTTAAGCTATTCTGCAGAGCCACCTGACTGAACTGATATATTATCGACCACTTTACTATGATAAAGTAAAAGAAAGAGCGCCCTTATCAACTAAGATAAGAACGCCCTTGTTCCAGTCAGGTCGTGATTGTCTGTTTCAATCACTGATGACAATAAAATACACCTTTTCATTCAGAAAAGCAAGTGTTTTTCCAGAATCGTTTCACTTTTGTGAAATGTTCCTCTTTTTCACGCTAAACCTGAACGATAATTGTCTTATTTGTTTCAAGCCTTACCTACAGAACCGAACAGCTCCATCTTTTCCTTAACGGTAGCCTTGATTGCCTCAGCACCTGGTGCTAACAGCTTTCTTGGGTCAAAGCCCTTACCCTTCTGATCCTTGCCAGCCTCGATATACTCACGAGTAGCTGCTGCGAAGGACAACTGGCACTCTGTGTTTACATTGATCTTGGAAACGCCCAGAGAGATTGCCTTCTTAATCATGTCAGCCGGGATACCTGTACCACCGTGAAGAACAAGCGGCATATCGCCAACCTTCTCGCTTACTGCTGCCAGTGTCTCAAAGCTTAATCCCTTCCAGTTAGCCGGATATACACCGTGAATGTTTCCGATACCTGCTGCCAGCATGGTTACACCAAGATCAGCAATTTTCTTGCACTCTTCTGGATCTGCACACTCGCCCATACCTACAACGCCATCTTCCTCGCCGCCGATAGAACCAACTTCTGCCTCAAGAGACATTCCCATGCCCTTGCATACAGCAACAAGCTCCTTGGTCTTCTCGATATTCTCTTCGATCGGCAGATGAGAACCATCAAACATGATGGAGGAGAAACCAGCCTTGATGCACTTATAGCATCCTTCATAGGTTCCATGATCCAGATGCAGAGCAACCGGAACAGTGATGTTCATTTCCTCAATCATAGCCTTTACCATAGCTGCTACTGTACCGAAACCGGTCATATACTTACCAGCACCCTCGGAAACACCAAGGATAACCGGGCTCTGCAGTTCCTGTGCGGTTGCAAGGATTGCCTTGGTCCACTCCAGGTTATTGATATTGAACTGGCCTACTGCATACTTGCCGGCCTTTGCTTTCTTAAGCATCTCTTCAGCTGTTACTAACATTGAAGTACCTCCTTTAATTGCTTGTGTGATTATTTTTTCACAATCTTCTGTAAGTATAGCATCTTCGCCGATAGATTTCAACTGGATAGTTACAAAAATTTAATGATTTCCTGTTTGCAGCACTTATTGACTTTTATACATAGGCACGGTATCATTTTAATTAAAAATAATATTCGCAGAAAGGCAATGATATGAAATTCAGCATGAAAAAGGATTCTCCTTTTCGCAACAACATTTTTCCGTGGCTTATCTACGGCTTTGGCACAGGCTTCTATATCATCCTATTACTTGTAAAGATGATTAAGCGTCCAGAACTGCTTTCCCCATGGATCACCATTTTACTTGCGGCTGCCGGCATAGCGCTTGGTGCAGTCTACATGATGTATTTAAAAAAGAAAGTGACAAACCGCCGTCCATACCTTTCTTTAAAACAGGGTATGATCATCGTGTGGGTCGTAGGTCTTTTATGTATTCTTTTGACTCAGATTTCCCACTGGACCTATTGGCTCTGTATTTTCCTGTCAGGAATGAGTGTCGGTTACTTCTTTATTTATATTCCTAAATTCATTGAGATCAAAAATTACCTGACGGATTTGATGAAAGACTATGAAACAGAAAAGTAATGCTTCAGTAAATTTTTCAAATCGGTATAAGTCATAAGCACCGTTTTTATAATTTACTGGAACAGTACTGGCTCTGGCCTATATTCGATTTTAATGACCGCGTATGGATAACTGATATTCGCAGGTTCTTCTCCTTCCGGACCAAGCAATACACTTGTTACAACAATATTCTCTTTTGTCAGATATACGTCTGGAAACTGAATACTGTATCCGCCGGTCAGCTGTTTTCCATAACCAACCACTATGTAGAGTTCATCCTGATCAGCATAGGTCAGTTTGAACTCTCCTGTTTTTTTCTGATCAATGATTGTCTTTAATTCTTCTGGAATCTCATCATCATCCACTACTGTAAAATCAATCTCCTGCAGACGTTCTTCCTTTTTTGATGTACAGCCAAAAGACAGGCAAAAAAGAGCACACAGGCAGATACTAATGACTCGGCAAATCAAGTGATACATATTTCGATACTGATTTCGATATTGATTTCTTTTGTTGTTCATTCTTAAATTAGCAGCAGACATAAAAAGCCTCCATAAATATGATATCTATCTCATATTTATGGAGGTTTTTCTTAAATATGCCAATCAAAGCATTATTCATTCTTAATTGCTCGGAATCTCTTCGCCCTGCTTTACATAACTGCCTGGATTTCTCTTATATGTAACAGTCTGTCCTTTTTCTGGATACATCATGCCTAGCTCGTTGACTGCGTAATCGTAAATACGCTCATAATCAACTGACCCTTCAATTTCACTGCTTTTAGCGTTATTGTCCTCAACAAGGGAAGCATATGTTTTTTGCAATGACGCAAGCTTTGTATTGCTTTGGTTTAACTTTGCCTGCTGACCTACGTAAAAAATACATGCAAATAAAAGCACAGCACACAAAACACCGACTACTGATGCCTCAGCAAAGGTCAGTGCATTTGCTCTTCTTCTGCGCTCTTCAAATTCCTTCTGTACTGCACGTTTGTGAATCTGTTTTTCCCAGCGTTTCTGACGCTCCTGCTGACGCTCAAGCTGTTCCTGCTGGTAGCGATCCAGATAAGGAACTGCCTTGCGCACGGTATTATCGCCGGACACTGCTGTATTAAATTGTCTTTTAAAACTTGGCCAGATTATATTGTCTTTTGGCTCCATGGCGTCCTCATCTCTTCCTGTATATTTCTCGTTCTCACAGTCGTTTCACCGCCATTTCAAGCCGCAGCCCCACGCCATGATCACAAAATTAGTCCATCTTATACGATAAACTATTGTACTCCATAAACGTGAGCTTGTCAATGAAAAGATTACGAAATCCATTCGCCTTCGGGCTTTGCTGTAAAATTAAGCACTAACCTTCCCGATAAACTCTCTTACGCGGGCATTTTCAGATGAAAACAGTTCATCTGGCGTTCCTTCTTCCACGATCACTCCCTGTTCCATAAAGACGATGTGATCGGAAACTTCTTTTGCAAACTGCATCTCATGTGTGACAATAATCATTGTCATATGATTTTGAGCTAACTGGCGGATGACCTTTAACACCTCTGCTGTCAGCTCTGGGTCTAGCGCAGAAGTTGGTTCATCAAAGAAAAGAATCTTTGGCTGCAATGCAAGTGCTCGTGCTATTGAAACTCGCTGCTGCTGACCGCCGGAAAGCTGGCATGGATAGGCATTTTCTTTATCAGAAAGCCCTAGCTGCGCAAGAAGCTTTTTGGCCCGCTCTTTTGCTTCATTTTTACTCACATGATTCACACATACAGGCGCATCGATGATGTTTTTCATAACAGAGTAATGCGGAAAAAGATTAAAGCTTTGGAAAACAAGACCGAAATAAGATCGAATCTGCTTAAGCTTATCCTTTGGCGCATAGACGCAGCGCTTTTGCCCTTTTTTATCATCCTGCTCCCACGCTGCCTTTTCGCCAAGATAAATCAGCTCTCCTGCATCCATCTTTTCAAGAAGCGTTGCACAGCGAAGCAATGTAGACTTTCCAGAACCGGACGGTCCTATAATGGAAACCACCTGACCTTCTCTCACTTTCAGAGAAATATCTTTTAAAACACCACTTTTGTCAAAGCTCTTTTTTACATGCTTCATCTCCAGAAGGACTGTGCCTTCCGCTTTATTATTTTGAACTGCCATATTTTTACCTACCTATAATACGAAAGCCGTTTTTCGATATACTCCATCACTGTTGCCACAATCAGGTTAAATACATAATAGAAAATACCTGCTGCCAAAAGCGGCATTACGCTTGTCTGTGCTGCACCAATTTGCTTGGCGACAGTGAACATCTCTGCAATTGAAATCGTAAATGCAAGCGATGTATCCTTAACAAGTGTAATAGTCTCATTTGTGATGGATGGAAGCACTAGTTTAATTACCTGCGGCAGAATAATGCGAATGAAAGTCTGCGCTTTGTTGTAACCAAGCACCTGTGCTGCCTCGTACTGTCCATTTGGCATGGATTCTATACCAGAACGATAAATTTCTGCAAAATATGCTGCATAATTGATAACAAATGCGATTATAACTGCCGGAAAACGGTAGCTAGGTCCCATCTTCATACGAAACATATAATATGGTGCAAAATATACTACGATAATCTGCAGCATCAACGGTGTTCCTCTCATAACAGAGATGTAAAGCTTTGCAATCAGCTTTATTATTTTGCATCTGGACATGCGCCCAAATGCCACCAACATGCCAAGCGGCAGAGAAAATAAAAGCGTAAGCACAAATATTTGGACAGTCACAAGAAAGCCTTCCGCAAGCTGTGCTGTCATTGCCATTATATCCATAGTCGTTGCCTTTCCAGCTTATGTATTATTTTCCGAGGCAAACACTGTCTGTAAGTCCCCACTTTTCTGCAATCTCTGCAAAGGTTCCATCCTTTACCATCTCATCAAGTGTATCCTGAACTTTATCGCGAAGCTCTTCATTTCCTTTTTTGAAGCCAACTGCATACTGCTCAGATGCTAACTTGTTGTCATCACCTGAAAGCATTACATAAGCGCCCTCTTCTCTTTTATCAATCTGATACTGTGCAACACCGATATCAATAGCAACAGCCTCAACTGCTCCCTGCTCAAGATCCATAAATGCTGTATTATAATCAGCATACTCAATAAGCTGTGAGAATGAATCTTTCAGCGCAATATTGTCCTTATTTTCTTCGTCATTAAGTGCTGCCAGTGCGGAAGAATCCTTCTGAACGGCCACTACCTTTCCTGCTAAATCTGATTTATTTTCAATTCCTGAATCTGCTGCAACAACAAATACCTGACTGTTATCAATATATGGATCAGACCATGTGTAATCATCCTCACGGCTATTCATTGTGAATCCATTCCAGATACAATCAATTGCACCAGTGGACAGCTCCATATCCTTAGAATCCCAGTCAATTGGCTGCTTTACTAACTCCCAGCCCTGTCTGTCACAAACCTCTTCCGCTAAATCAAGATCAAAACCAACATACTCTCCGCTCTCATCGCGATATCCATACGGCGGAAACTCTGCATCAAATCCTACTGTAAAGGTCTTCTGATCAGAGGTGGATTCGCTCTCTGCCTCATCTGATTTTGCCTTTTCTGTATCTGCTTCATCTGCCTTAGAAGATACTTCCTTAGTCTTTTCTTCTGTAGATACAGCCTCAGTATCCTTCTCTGTCTCTTTTTCTGTTGCTTTTTCTGTTTCTTTTTGAGTTTCCTTTGATACCTCAGCAGTTGCCTTTGTCGTCTCCTTTGACTCACTCTTTGAACTAGAACATCCTGTTACTGTCATTGCTGCCATTCCTACAGCAAGTGCTGCTGCCACGATTTTTCTCATAATAATAATCTCCTTTTCTTGGCCGCAGAACGCTGCAGCTGCTTTATTATGCTAACGTATTAGCACTGTGTTATAGTAGCATATAGAATTCATTTTGTCAATCACCTAAAAGCCACCCGGGACAGTAAAAGAGCCAGCGTACCTGTCCCGAAAAAAAACCCCGGCAGTCAAACACTGCCGGGGTTTTAATTTAAGATATTCTCTCTTTAATTACCTTTAGTCTCGTGAACTCCTCACGCTCCTTCTCTTCAAGCGCATTTGTAATGTTCTTTACAATTGCTTCGTAGGTCGGAATCGTGATATTCTTTAACGCATTTGCACGCTTCTGCGTCTTTTTAATGTTTGTTGCCAGACGGATCGCTGACGTCTCTATCGTGGAAAGCTTAATGGTTAGCTCTTTAACACGATTGAATGCCTTTTGCGCCTCATCCAGGCTGACTCTGGTGCTGTAGAACGCATAATTCGGCGTTCCTTCGCTAGCCTCTTTATCATACTCCACAAGCGGAATTTCAGTACCCATGATGCTTCGCGTCTTGATCTTTACAGTATTTTCCACTGGAACTGTCTTCGCGATGTCCTGCACCATATGAATACCCATCTCGATATTGGCCTGCTGCAGCGCTTCATATGCTGCACGGAAAGTCGTATCAATTTCAGTCTGAATGGTGGACGCCTGATCCACAAGATCCATCATTTCTCGCACCAGGATGTTTCTCTTTTTGTCCATCAGGTCATAACCCTGTCTGGCAAGCGCTAACGAGTTCTTGGCTGCGATCAGATTTCCCTTTGTAGGGAACATATTAATATTCATAGCGCCTTCCTCTCTACAGCTTATGCCTGCTTTTTGTCACTGTCTGTATCTGCATCCTTTTTATCGTAATAAACATCGAGAATCTTAGTGTCAATACGGTCGAGTTCTTCTCTCGGCAGCATACGAAGCAGATCCCAGCCAATTTCAAGCGTATCAATGATGCTTCTGTTTTCCTGATCACCCTGTCCTACAAAATGACCCTCAAATGCCTTACCAAATTCCAGATACTTCTTGTCAAGATCAGAAAGCTCATCCTCACCGATAACACTTGCTAAATTTCTGGCATCTCCTACCTTTGCATAACAGGAGAACAGCTGGTTTGCAACAGACTGGTGATCTGCTCTTGTATAGCCCTCACCGATACCATCCTTCATCAAACGTGACAGAGACGGCAATACGCTGATCGGCGGGTAAATATTGTTTCCAAAAAGGCTTCTGTCAAGAACAATCTGACCCTCTGTGATATAACCTGTCAAGTCTGGGATTGGGTGGGTAATATCATCGTTTGGCATAGTCAGAATCGGAATCTGTGTAACTGAACCATTGATTCCGCGCACAATACCAGCACGCTCATAGATAGTAGCAAGCTCAGAATACAGATAACCCGGATAACCTTTACGAGAAGGAATCTCGCCCTTTGAAGAGGAAACCTCACGAAGAGCCTCTGCAAAGGAAGTCATATCTGTTAAAATAACAAGGATATGCATATGCTGCTCAAAAGCCAGATACTCTGCTGCTGTCAGCGCCATACGAGGTGTGATCAGACGCTCTACAACAGGATCATTTGCTAAGTTTACAAACATAGTAACATGTTCACTTACGCCGCTCTCCTCAAATGTTTTGCGGAAGAACTCAGCAACATCATACTTAACACCCATAGCAGCAAATACGATAGCAAACTTTTCATCAGAATTATCACCAAGTGATGCCTGCTTTACAATCTGTGCTGCCAGCTTATCATGCGGCATACCATTTCCAGAGAAGATCGGCAGCTTCTGTCCACGAATCAGCGTGGTCAGTCCATCGATTGCAGAGATACCTGTACGAATATAGTTACGCGGATACTCTCTCGTTACTGGGTTTAACGGCAGTCCGTTTACATCACGCTTAATTTCGGCGTTGACAGGACCCAGTCCATCAATTGGACGGCCGATACCATCAAAAGTACGTCCCAAAATATCTGGTGAAAGCGCTAACTCCATTGGATGACCGGTCAGGCGGGTATGAGTGTTAGTCAAAGACATGTTCTCAGAACCCTCAAATACCTGAATCATCGCCTTATCCTCATAGCAGGCAACGATACGGCCAAGCTTTTTTTGCTTTCCATCTACTACAATTTCAACAACTTCATCATATGCGGCATCCTTCATGCCCTCAATGGCAATCAGAGAACCGTTGATCTGACTTAAACCTAAATATTCAATAGCCATAACGGCTCCTCCTTACGCATTTTTCTCGATGACTTCATCGTAGAATGTATCAATATCTTTCATATACTGATCAAACATATCAAGACGATCATTCGGCACATCATACTTGATATTGATGACACGGTCAAAGATGTTGCTCTGCTTTAAGACGCTCATCGGATGACCCATCGTTACTAGTGATCTAGCACGGTCGTATAAGTAGAGAATGACACGCATCTGCGCTGCCTGCTTTTCAATCGGCACGCATGTATCATCCTTGTGGAATGCATTCTGCTGCAGATATCCCAGACGAACAACTCTTGCGATCTCCAGCGTCAGCTTCTGATCATCAGGAAGTACATCAGAACCGATCAGCTTTACGATTTCCATCAATGCACTTTCCTGATTTAAGATTGCCATCAGGCGATTTCTGTTTGCAATGAAATCCTTTCCAGCCTTTGCATTATACCATGGTGCCAGATCCTGTACATACTCACTGTATGAGGTCAGCCAATGGATAGCCGGGAAATGTCTTGCATAAGCAAGAGATTTGTCCAGTCCCCAGAAGCAGCGCACAAAACGCTTTGTGTTCTGTGTAACAGGCTCTGAGAAATCGCTTCCCTGCGGGGAAACAGCGCCGATAATAGTAACACTTCCGACACTTCCATTTAAATTGTGCATCATGCCGGCACGCTCATAGAATGCAGATAGCTTTGATGCTAAGTAAGCTGGGAAACCTTCCTCGGCCGGCATCTCCTCCAAACGTCCTGACAACTCTCTAAGAGCCTCTGCCCAACGTGATGTAGAGTCTGCCATGATGGCTACATGGTAACCCATATCTCTGTAATACTCAGCCAGTGTCAGTCCAGTGTAGATACTTGCCTCACGCGCTGCAACCGGCATGTTGGATGTATTTGCAATCAAAACAGTTCGATCCATAAGTGGATTGCCGCTCTTTGGGTCAATAAGCTCTGAAAACTCCTCCAGAACCTGAGTCATCTCGTTTCCACGCTCACCACATCCAATATAAACAATAATATCGGCATCAGACCACTTTGCAACCTGATGCTGAGTCATCGTCTTTCCTGTTCCAAATCCACCAGGAATAGCTGCGGTACCACCCTTTGCGATTGGGAACAATGTATCAAGAATACGCTGTCCTGTAATAAGCGGCTCTGATGCTGCATAGCGCTTATTAGTTGGTCTTGGCACACGAATTGGCCACTTCTGAGTCATAGACAGTTCTTTCTTTGTTCCATCATTCTGAATGATCGTTACAATAGTCTCATCAATGGTGTATTCACCATCATTTGCAACGCTCTCTACTGTACCCTCAGTGTCAGGCGGAAGCATACACTTGTGTACAATCATTGGTGTTTCTTGAACCTCAGCGATTACTGTTCCGCCAAATACATGCTGTCCTGGCTTTACTGTAATATGTGCCTGCCACTTTTTGTTGCGGTCAAGTGCGTCTACACTTAAACCTCTTGTGATATACATACCACCGGCCTTTGCGATCTCGCTCAGCGGTCTCTCTATACCATCAAAGATGTTATGAAGGATACCAGGTGCCAGTGTTACAGAAATTGCTGCACCTGTTGAATATACCTCATCGCCTGGCTTTAATCCTGTTGTCTCCTCGTAAACCTGAATGGTCGTTCTTGAACTGTCAAGACGAATGACCTCTCCTACCAGTTTCTGCGGTCCAACATAAACCATTTCACCCATACGAAAAGCAGTCTTTCCTTTAATATAGATAACTGGTCCGTTAATACCGTAGATGATTCCTTTTACATCAGCGGCCATCGTATTCACCTCCGTCAAACTGGAACTCATTTCTAACCTCAGCAATTCTTGAATCCATTGAATTGTCTATGAGTATGCTTCTTGCTGGAATGACAGCTCTCATGCCGCCGCCAAAGGAATACTCGCTCATCGTCAAGGTGCACTTTGTTTCCTCTTCAAGGTCATGCTTTTTAGATGCATCAGCTGGATCCAGATAAATA
Organism: Anthropogastromicrobium aceti; assembly: GCF_020687335.1. Lineage (NCBI taxonomy): Bacteria > Bacillati > Bacillota > Clostridia > Lachnospirales > Lachnospiraceae > Anthropogastromicrobium > Anthropogastromicrobium aceti. The sequence continues at coordinate 27,175 of NZ_JAJEQN010000011.1, read as the reverse complement.
ATAATGTCATCATTTTTTGCAAATGATTTTGCATCTATAATCTGTTTTTTGATCACCTGAACATACTCAGGTGTCTTTTTATAAGCTTCTACAAGAGCAGCAACCTCTTGAAACAGCTTATCTTTAAATTCGGTTTCCTTCTGGCTTAACGCACGTTTATTAACCAGATGCTCATGTGCCAGTTTCTGATTTCCCTGTCTCTTTACAGCTTCCACTTCAACCGCAAGATCTTTCTCTTCCTGAGAAAGAATCATAGCTTTTCGCTCCTCAAACTGCGCATCAAGCGCAGCCTGATATTCCTTAAGCGAGGCATCCATTTCCATTGTGGCATCCTGAACAGATATTTCCATAAAATGGTTTAATTTTTCTTCCAGTGTCAATTAAATCACCTTCCATTCTTTTTCACATTACATCATACTATGGATTATAACTTTAATCCTATTGCTTCGTTTACGTAGGAAGTAATGAAATCTGGCTTGCGGCCTGTTCCATGACGATCAGGAACCTCAATGATCAGAGGCAGCTTGTGATCCAGCTTCACTTTATTGATCAATTCTGGATACTCTCTTCCGAACTTTTCCGTCAGCAGCAGGATTCCGATCTCCTTATCTTCCAGCGCATGGTCTATTGCTTTCTTTAATTCACCCTGTTCGTGAACGACGCAGCCTTCAATTCCGGCCAGACGCATGCCCACAAGGGTATCTACATTGTCACTGACCAAATATATTTTCATATTGAATATGCCTTTCCTGACGTTGTTTCTACTTCTTTACAGCTGACCAAGAATCATGAAGGAAATGATCAAACCATACAGGCAGACACCCTCTGCCAGACCTACGAAGATCAGGGACTTACCAAGAATAGAAGAATCTTCACTGATTGCACCTAATGCTGCGCTTGCTGCACTTGCTACGGCGATACCACCACCGATACAGGAAAGACCAGTTACAAGAGCGGCTGCCAGATAACCCATACCAGTGGAAAGACCGCCTGCTGCCTGTGCTGTCTCTGCTGCTGCCTCTGCTGCCTGTGCGTTTCCACTGAACATAAAGCCGCATGCTACTAACATGATACCGAAGAATGCTGCTGCATTTGTGCCAATTGTGAGCTTATAACGTGCCTTATTCTTTGTTCCGCTTAAGAAATATGCAAATGGAACGACGATGCTTAATAAAAGTGCTGCAAACAATGTAATCTTAACTAACATAATAAAATCCTCCTCTTATCTTTGCTTTGTATTGTGTTTTTTTCAAAAATGTCTTATATCCATGACTGCCTTTGCAGTCTTTTGGATTTCTATTTTTACTGCTTTGTGTTATACGGTTCAAACTCTCTTCCATCACCTTTGTAGAAACGGGAGAACATCTCGTAGTATTCCAGACGAAGTACCTGAATACCAACGATCAAACCTTCCATACCGCATACAAAGAGATTTCCAAGAATAACAACAAGAATATTCGGTGTGCCGCTTTCTGCACCTGCAAGCATCATAACAACCTGCATCATAGCTGCATGGCTGACAGCAAATGCTCCGATACGGACAAACGAAATAGTATTTGAAAAGTAGCTAAGCAGTACCTCGATTAACTCAAACAGTGCCTGAACAACAATCATAACTGGACCTGTTTTCTCCGCTGGCTTTTTCTTCTCACAAAGATCAGTCAGCTGCTCCTTAAATGCAATACACAGAAGCGGTATAATAAACAGTACCGCAAGCAGTGCACCGCCTGGAATGCTGTGACCTGTCATCAGCATTACGATGGCAAATACAAGCAGTCCGTAGAATACAAGACCGGCAATTCCGTTTGTATCAAAGCACAGATCACCGAGACTGTGATTTTTTGCCGCATTGATAATGTGGATTATCATTGTCAGAAGAATCATTCCCATACCAAATGCAACTGCTACAATAAATACCGTATTCAGTCGTCCGATCATAGGAAGATCAGTCATCTTTGACATTGGTCTTAGCCAAATCGGTTCTATTACATCCTCAAAACCAAAGATACTTCCGAACATAAATCCAAAGAAGGTGGAGAATACACCTGCCATACTTATGATGGCTGCAAGATTCATCTTCTTAAAGTGATACAGCAAAAATCCTCCGATTACGAGCACTAAGCCCTGTCCGACATCTCCAAACATCCATCCAAAGATAAAGGAATATGTCAGTGCAACGAAGATGGTCGGGTCAAACTCATTATAATTTGGAAGACCATACATACGAATATACATCTCATACGGCTTAAACAGCTTTGGATTGCGAAGCTTTACAGGCGGCTGTGAAACACGATTTTTGTTGTCATCATGGATAAGACAAATCACATTTGGATCACTTTCAATCTCTGCCTTAAATTTCTTTGCGTCACGCGCTGTCATCCAGAAGCATATAATATAGAAGTTTTTCTTATCTGCACCTGTAACAGCTGCCAATCTTCTTATATCAAAGTTCTTTGAAAACTGCTTAAGCTTTGCCACTGCAGCAAGGATCTTTTCCTTCTTTGAAGAAAGCACATGATCAATCTCGCTCTGCTTTTCCTTTATCTTAGCATCAAGCTCACCAATATGCTTTGTCAAGAGTGCCAGTGCCTCCTCTGGAGTACCCTCATACTCATCCGGAAGGCGAAAACGTTCAAAGTGAAGTGCCTTATAAACAGCATCAATCTTTGCAATCTCATTCTTTGGGCTAAAATATACGCCCCATACATAATCCTGATCCTTTTTGCATTCGTAAAAGATCGTATTGACATTATCGTACGTGTACTGCATAAGCTTTTCCACGTAATCGACTGGGATTCGTCCGAAGCGATACTTTACAGACTTAAATGCAAGCAGCTTGTGAACATCATATCCCAAATTATTAAATGGAACAATCTGATCCACTAATGCCTGCAGCTGTGTCTTTTCCTTGTTCAGCGCTTCAAGAGACTTCTCTGCTTCCTTGATCTTAGCATCTGCATCATCAATTAAAGCTACAGCCTCTTTGACATCCATAGAACTATCCGTCTTTGTTTCCTTTGCTCCCATTGCGGACATAAGCTGTGTAGCTTTGTTTAAGGTCTCGCGGTACGGATTGATCTCAATGAACGGCTTAAGTCCAGTTGTCTCAGAAAGCTCTGTCATTGTACTTTCCAACTGAAACTCATACTTTGACAAATGCTGTTCAATTGCTCTGTCAATATCATCTTTGGGTCCCGTAATGCTTAAGAATTGCATTTTTTCTATCATGGTTACCCCTCGACTTTCCTAAATAAACTTACTTTCTGCACAAAAATGACAATCACTGCGTTACTGCGTATTTCATCAGTTTTGCTGTTGGGATTCCATAGCGTATTCCCTCGATAATTGATGTAATACGTGCAATTTCATGCTCTTTGCGGTACAGCAGCGCATTGAGCGGTGCAACTGAGTATGGATTTTTTCTGCCGGCAAGCTCAAAAATATGCTCTACCAGCTCAGTGTACATCTTTTCCACAAAACGAATCTCAGCAAAATCGTCTGCGTACTTCTGACCATAGTAGCCGTTTACAATGAGTAATCTCGCTTCCTCATACGTAGGCGCCTCTACAATAGCCGTGATGTCATCTGGTTTTAAATGGTAATAGCTAGGAACAACCATCGCATACAGCTCAGGTGCTGTCATTCGGTAGTTTTTCTTTGCACGCATCAGCCACTGGATATTCAGCAGATCGATTCGTCTTCCATAACTATCCGCAATGATCTGTCTTTCTTTTCCCTTAAGAAGCTTATCTTTCTGTTTCCAGATATAACTGAAATAATACACGTCAAGGCTGCCCTCATAGTCGAACAAACTTGGCTCTTCAGTATGGCGTATGGCGTCAAGCGGATGATAAAACGGTGTATTTTTTAATGCATCAATCAACTCATCCACCGTTGTGCTATTCTCAATCGCATCTGTATCCAAATGCGAATGACGCGCAAAAAACGCGCTGCGGTATGCCTGATCCTCTTGGATACTCTGACCTGAAATGACTTTTCGAAGACAACCCTTAAGATATGCCGCCTCATAGTGCAAAAAGTAAAAATCCAAAAACGCTCTTTGCTCTCCTCTGGCGAAACTGTACAGACGATTGTAATCATTGTAAAGCGATCCCATAAGCGTCGCCTCAATCATTCCTCTGTGACTGTCATGTTCATCAAAGTCCCTCAGCAGCGGCTCATATTCGGAAAACTGTCTCAAATAGCCAACTGCTTCACCGACACTCGCACAAGATGCCAGCTGTTCGTACTGCTCCTTCTTTAAGAGCTTTCCTCCCATGGCACGGGCTTTTGCACTGATACCGCTGTAAGATAAGATACCAGAAATAATAATCACCCCTTTTCGTAAGATTTTTTTGGCACAACACTAATGATACCATAAAAGTTATTGCGCCACAATCTTTGCCAGCAACTGTCTGGCGATCGCCGAATGGCTTTCCTCATAAATACGGTCCATATGAGCAAGCTGTTTTTCAAGCTCCTCCTTCTGAGCCTCAAGTTCTTCAGCGATCTTTTTTTCAAGCTCTGCCTGCTGAGCGCTGATTTTCTTTTGTGTCTCTTCATGAACCTGCTTTTCAAAGGCTGCAATTCTGGCATCCTGGTCTTTGGCCATCTGCTTCTTCTTTGCACCTGCCTCCTCAATAATTGAAGATGCTGCAGTTTCTACTTCACTTAATCTTTGAATAATCTGATTCATCTGCATGCCTCCTTTTTCGCACATTCATTATAGTATGATGATACAAAATTGTCATTGGCGAATTGTTTTAAAAAACTCAAATAAATTTCATATTTTTTTTGTTAATTTTTTGTCATACTGTGACGTTTTTCCTCGTTTACGATCGTTTTTGGCGCGTTGACTTTTTAGTAACTATCATATATACTTCTTATATAAGAAGCTTTGTGGTTTGCAATTCCATTGTTTTTTGATTTGCAGACCACTGCAATTAAGTTTGAGGGAGGTTGGAATATGAAACATTTTGCTGTTACCATTACCAGAACCTGCGGTGCCGGTGGTACTTCCATCGCAAAGATTCTTTCCGCTCATTATGGAATTGAATACTATGACCGCATGCTGCTTCGCCTGGCTGCCGGAAACAGCGGCATCAATGAAGCAGTCTTTGCTGCAGCCGATGAGGATACAAAGAAAAGCCCACTATTTAACGCCTTTAAGAAGGTCTATAACGGCGAGCATATCCTTCCGGAAAAAAGCGAATATGCGACAAATGATGACCTGTTTGCCTATCAGGCAAAGGTTATGAAAGAATTAATCAAGGAGAACTCTTTTATTGTAATCGGAAGAGGCGGAGATTATGTATTAAAAGATTATCCGTATTTAGTTCGTGTATTCGTTCACTCTCAGTATAAGGATTGTCTTGCGCATGAAATGGAAATTATGCAGTGCAGTGAAAAGGATGCTGCCGAGCGCATCGCAAAGACAAACAAATACAGAAGTGATTATTACAAGCATTTCACCGGAAGAGAATGGATGGATGCAAGAAATTATGATCTTGTTTTGGATACAAGCCGCTACACCTATCAGCAGTGTGCAGAGATGATTGAAGCAATCGTTGCTGAGCGCATGAAAGACTGAGAGGTCGGAGATGAGATTACGCAACGTCAGAGGCGCACGTGAGGAAATGCTTGTAAATCCCTACGTGATTCAAGAGCCACAGCAGTACAAAGGACATGTTGCTGTTCAAATTTTTGGCAACAACAATCCGATCTTCATTGAGGTTGGAATGGGCAAGGGACAATTTATCACATCACTTGCTGCACTTCATCCAGAAATAAACTACATCGGAATTGAGAAATACTCTTCTGTTTTGATCCGTGCCATTGAAAAGCAGGAAGAGCTTCAGCTTCCGAATTTAAAGTTTCTTCGCTTTGACGCAGAATATCTTCCTGATATTTTTGCACCAGGCGAAATTGCTCACATTTATTTAAATTTTTCCGACCCATGGCCAAAAGACCGACATGCAAAGCGCCGTCTTACAAGCAGCCGATTTTTAGGGCTGTATGACCAGATTTTAGCAGACGGCGGTATTGTCGAATTTAAGACCGATAATCAGCCGCTATTTGATTTTAGTCTGGAATCTGTAAAAGAATCTGGCTGGACACTTCTTATGCAGACACGCGATCTTCACCATAGTGAGTTTGCTGAGGGCAATGTCATGACAGAATATGAAGCAAAATTTTCTGCCATGGGAAACCCAATCTATAAATTAGAAGCCGTTCACGATAAAAATGCTTAATTATGCAAATGATCACAAAATGCTCCTGCCGCATATCTTGTGGCAGGAGCATTTTATTTGGAGGTCTCCATGCATTGTCATCATTTTCGCAAATTTATTATTCGTCACAGCTGCTGTCCTTTTTTCGACTGCACTCTGTTACATTTATATCGCTGTTTTCAAACTGCCGCCAAAGCCTGTGCCCACTCAAAGAAAAAATGTTCTTCAAAGCGGCCTTGAAAATATTTTTAATTTTTTTTTAAAAAACTGTTGACAAATCAATTGAGCTATGATAGTATATAGGAGTCGCGTGAGTGACAAATAAAAAAGAAGCGCCTCTAGCTCAGTTGGTAGAGCACCTGACTCTTAATCAGGGTGTCCAGGGTTCGAACCCCTGGAGGCGCATGATTAGAAGCATCCGAGTTAATCGGGTGCTTTTTTGTGCTATCGCAAAGCGTTCAGTTTCAAGACGTAAAAAAAGATGGCACAGCTACGTACCATCTCTATTTGATTAAACCTCATCTTCGTTTGTCAGCACATCCTTCTCTATAAAAATAGGACGCTGTTTTCCCTGAATATACATTCTTGCTATATATTCTCCCATAATTCCCAAAATTAAAAGTTGGATACCTCCAATTAAAAGAATCAATGCGACAATTGTTGCATATCCCGGCACATCTACACCGCAGATCAGCCGCTGCAAAACAACCACAATAAAATAGATAACAGCAAGAAGTGACGTGAATGATCCAAGCACAGTTGCAATTTTTAACGGTGCAGTTGAATAACCAATGATGCCCTCCACCGCATACTTAAACAGTTTCCAGAAACTCCACTTTGTCTTTCCTGCATGACGCTCCTCGGCAACATAAGGAATATAGTAAGTATCAAAGCCAACCCATGAAAAAATCCCCTTTGAAAAGCGATGATATTCTGGCATGCTTAAAATTGCATCAACCATTTTTCTTCTGCACGTGCGAAAATCACTTGCTCCATTGACAAATTCTACCTCGCTCATTTGATTAATCAGGCGATAAAATTCGCGTTTAAAGAAAGACAGACCTCTTCCTTCATTTCGCTCTTTTTGAAAAGCGGCAACACAGTCATACTCTGGATGCTCATCCAATATCTGAACCATCTCGCGCACAATTTCAGGACGCTGCTGCAAATCAGCATCAATCAATGTTACAAGATCACCCTTTGCATGCTTCATTCCTGCCAGGATTGCTGCTTCCTTTCCAAAATTACGTGAAAACTGAACGATTGTGATCGGTGTTTCTTCTCTTTTCTCATAAAACAGCTTTTTTAACTCAATCCCGGTATTATCCCTGCTTCCATCATTTACCATAACAAGCTCATACTCATAACCACAGCCCAAAAACGCATTTACAGCTGCATCATAGAATGCTCGGACATTATCCTGCTCGTTATAGCATGGAACCACCAGTGATAATTTCATCCTACTACCTCCTGTCTTGCCTACTTGTCTTTCATATTTAAAAACCAGATTTATCATCCATCGCAATCTGGTCGGATAGCCCCACTTTTTTGCTTCATCGCCTACTATAACACAATTATGCCCTATTGGAAAGTATATTTTACGTATTTCCTTTTCTTTTCAGCATTTTTATGTTATGATAAAGGCCAGTCTGACTGACTTATCAATGTTTCACGGTGCAAAACTGTGCCCATTATGGAAAGGTGTGAATATTGTTTATGAAAACTGTTTTACGTTCTTCTTTTTCTTTATGCCTATGCATATGTCTTCTTTTACTGCCATGCCATGCCACAAGTGCTGCAACAAAGGCTGAAATTGACACCATGCAGGCACATCTGCCTGACGAATGGCCTGATGCGCCTGAAATCACAAGCGAGGCCGCAATCCTCGTTGATATTGATACTGATACAATCCTATACGCAAAGAATGCGACAAGCTCCATGTATCCTGCCAGCACAACTAAGCTGATGACAGCCTATCTGACTCTGTCTAACACTTCTTTGGATGATATTGTCACATTTTCAAAGAACTCTATTTATAGTCTTCCAAGCGGCAGTAGCCACATTGGTATGCATATTGGGGAATCCTTAAGCGTTAGAGACTGTCTGTATGGTCTTTTACTTCCTTCAGCAAATGAAGTAGCAACTGCACTTGCTGAACATGTCAGCGGCTCTGTATCTTCCTTTGTGGAACTAATGAATAGTACTGCTGTAAGTCTTGGCTGCGTAAACACAAACTTTGCAAATGCCAATGGCCTTCAGGATCCAAACCACATGACATGCGCCTACGATTTGTATAGAATTATGCTAGGCTGCCTGCAGTATTCTGATTTTATCTCTATTTCATCCACACCAGCTTATTATAGAAAGGCCGATTCCATTCTAGACCGCGATATTCCTATGGGCACTACAAATAAGCTTATTAAAAAAGATTCCGACTACTACACACCGTTTGTTGTCTGTGGAAAAACTGGCTGGACCGAGGAAGCTGGACGCTGCCTCGTTACGTATGCTTCAAAAGATGGACGCAATTTAATCTGCGTTACAATGAACACAGAAGATCCAAATCAATATAAGGATACTATCCAGCTTTTTAATTACGGATTTGACCATTTCAGTGTGGCAAAAGCTTCTGAGCAGGATCTGACCTACAGCACACAGGCGCTTATCTCTAACAGCCCGCTTGGTCTTTCTGAGCAAAATTCCTCTTTTCTGACACTGGACAGCGCTTCACGCGTCACCGTGCCAGATACTGTTTCACTAGATGACCTGACACGCCGTCCCATTACAAATGAAGATGGCACACATATGCTCTCATATGAGCTTCATGGATATCCACTTGGAACTGCAATGATTATCAACCAGGTTGCACAGGACACAAGTGACCTCTATGTGGCAACTGTCAATTCATTGTCCGATGTGCTTCAGACAAAACCTTTCCACGAAATAAAAATCTGGCTTGTTGCATGCATGCTTGCCGTCATCATTTTGATTATTCTTCTTGTTGTCTTTTTGATTCATTATAATAAGATGAACAAAAGTAAACATCCGACACCGCCAAATCACCAATATCGTATGCAATAAACATTTTATAATACATGTAATTAATCAGAAAAAGGGCTGCGCATTAGCTTGTGCGCAGCCCTTTTTCTGCCGCCTTCTCCATGCGGCGTTTTTTCATTAATTCTGATTTTGCCTTAATCTTTCTGGCTCCCTCTGCATCAGTAAGCTTCATTGTTTTTATCATAAAAACCTGTCCGTCACAGTGCTTTACCCTGATTTTTCCTTTTAACCATCCGTGTCTAGGACAATATGCCAAGCCAAAATACTTGCGGTTGTTATCCGAAAACCAGTTCATTCGTCTTGTGACATTTCGCCCGCATTTATAGCAGACCATTGAACTGACATTTCTTGCTTCCATTGCTTCCTCACGGCTTGGATAAAGCTGTGAGACAAACTTTGAATAACGCTCAAAAACAAGATATATCTCCTCCTGTGCATTTGTCGGAGGTCTATAATAATCTACTGATACCATGCTCTGCCAGCTCTGCTTTTCAAGCTGACTTAACACGCAGCCTGTATAAGCTGCATCATACACAGCACGGTGAAACGGCCATTTCTTTGGCAGTGCCAGCGTCTCAATCACACTCTCAAGAGATGCACGCGCGTGACCATCCAGACAATACAAACTGTAAAGCTTTTGAACATCATAATAAAACAAAGGGAATGCAAACGGATTTTCCATTCCAAAATAGGCAATGTTTCGCTGCAGCTCCGTCAGATCCATGTCGCCCCACGTAAAGAACACAGGATCCTTTCCACACCATTTCCAGAAGCGTTCCATCGCGTCCAAAAACGGTATGCCTTCAGCTTCTAGCTGTTTCATGCTAATGCCAACCACTTCCCGCACGCGGTAAAACAATTCTGTGTACACGCACGGCCGGATCAGGCAGCTAAAGCTGTCTGTCTGGTTTCCGTGCTCATCTAGGCGTACCGCGCCAATTTCAATCACCTCAAACGTAAGTCCTGGTGCTTCCCTATCACGCGTCTGTGCCTGATTCCATTCTAAATCTAATACAATTGAATTCATAAATAATAAATCTTTCTAATATATCCCTTATTATAGCCTTACAGTTAAGCCTCTGCGCCTGGCACAAGCATTTCCAAGCCTTCTACTCCTTCTACTGCATCGCTTATGGAGCTTGCCACATGACGAAGCGATACAAGTCTTGAGTAAAATTTTGCGTAGCCTGGCTGAACCTCACAGCCGCGGCGGCCATAAAAATAACTTCTCATCATCTCCTCTGCAGCCAGTGTGATGCCGTTTCCTGCGGCCTGATCCATCGCATCCAAATATAGCTCTTGATCTGTCTGTGCCGCCAGGCCAAGGAGATATTCACCCACTCCATACATTCCGCAATACTCTGCACACAAAATGCTGATCGTATGCTGCAGATTTTTTCTTTCCTTTTCATCTAATGTCTCAGATAGCACCTGATGCAGCTGATTCATTTGTGCAAGAATCTCTGTTACTGCCGGCACCATTGCCTCATAAATCTTCTTTCCATTCTTCTCACTTGCAAGAAGCGGTGCAAATACAGCCATCTCAAGCATTGCTGTGCTTGTAACGTCCTCACCTGCAATCTGTTCACACCGTTTTTTTACCTTCGTTACAGCAGCCTCATCAAAATGATTCAGATATAGTGCAGCCAGTTCCTCGAAACCATCCTCCAAAAAACCACACAATACATTTTCCATCAGCTTTGCCGTATCATTCTCTCCATTTTTTTCCATATCAAGATCAGGATGTAAAAGCGGCAGCAATTCATCTGTAACCATCTGTGTATTTAATGAATCCTGTGCCTGAAGATATTTCATCACGCGTGAAAAATTCAGATACAGATATAAAAAGCTTTCCGTTAACAGCAGATGCTTTGCTTCCAAAATATCTGGCTCGTAGCCGCTGACACTATTTTGATCTGTCACCTGTGACACAGGTGCAAACTCCCAATAAGACCGTAAATGAGGGAAATCAAGTCCCTGCTTTTCACGATACTGTGCCTGTGGCAAACGCCTCGATGCATCACGGCGCATCTGCATCAGATTTTCACGATATTTATCTGGCTGGCCAAAACACTCTTCCTCAAAATAGTCGAGCACATCGGTGATTCGGTCATCACTGATATCAGCAGCCTCATTGCTGTAAAGCCATACAAAATCACTTACAGCATCTTTTAGACGGTGCATAGAATGCTGTGCATGCTTATACATCACCTGATCTAACGCAAGCTTCAGTACAACAGCAGCCTTCTCATAATTCCCCTTTGCAATCAGTCTGTTTCCCTCTTCCTGAAGTGCACGAAAGTCCCAGTTTTCATCATTATACTCCTCGTACCACAGATCTGTCTTACAACTGGGACAAAAATGAGGATTTCCCCAAAAATGTGTATGGCAATTCCTGCATCTTCCCATTTGTATCACTTCCTTTCTTATTTCTTCTTTACCTTGAATAGTCACATTTTAGCACAAATGAATAAAAATAGCAATGCAGGCACTTTCTATTTAAAACGGATTGTGCTATTATGATGACAGTTCATATGTCAACCCATTAAGATGTCAATTTGACATCAATTTTAGGAGGTAAATTATGCAATTGAAGGAAATTGAAAAGCTGGCAGCTTCTGTCATGGAAAAGGCAGTTGATGCAAAAGAAGTAGCTGGTGTCAACCTGCTTGTTTTAAAAGACAAAGCGCCTGTATTGTCGCTTCAGGCTGGCTACGCTGATCTGGAAAATAAGGTTTTAATGGCAGACGATACTATCATGCGCCTGTACTCCATGAGTAAACCAATTACAGCAGCCTGCATGATGATTTTAATGCAGCGCGGTCTTGTTGATTTGAATGATCCGGTATCAAAATTTATTCCGGCTTTTGCAAATCAGACTTACGTAAACGGCAATGCACTTTCCCTTGTACAAAGACCGATGACCGTGCATGATCTTTTATTTATGACCTCTGGCCTTTCCTATGGAAGCGATTCTGCTGCTGGAAAAGCGACATCTGATCTTTTTGCAGAGATGGATGCACGTCTTTCTACAAAGGATGCTATGACAACACGTGAGTTTGCCGACCGCGTTGGAAAAAATCCACTCGAATTTGAGCCGTCCTCTAACTTTATGTACGGTATTTCCGCTGATATTCTTGGTGCACTGATCGAGGTAATCTCTGGAATGAGCTTTGCTGAATTTTTAAAGAAAGAGATCACAGATCCTCTTGAGATGCCAGATACAGGTTTTTTCGTTCCTGCACAAAAGCAGTCTCGCCTTTCTAAGGTTTATGCACGCACAGAAAATGGATTAACGCTTTATACAGGAGATCATCTGGCAATCAAAAATAAAATGGATACCCTTCCGGCATTTCAGTCAGGCGGTGCCGGTCTTGTTTCTACATTAAAGGATTACGCAAATTTCGGCACCATGCTGCTTAACGGCGGAAACTTTAAGGGACGTCAGATCTTAGAGCCAGAAATTGTACGCTATTTCACACAGGGAACACTGCAGCCTTGGCAGCAGGAGTCACTGTCTCGCGGCTGGGGCGGTCTTGAGGGCTATAGCTATGGCAATCTGATGCGCGTTATGAAAGACCCTTCTAAGGCAATTATGTACACAACACTTGGCGAGTACGGCTGGGATGGATGGCTTGGACCTTATTTTTCCAATCATCCAGGCTGCAATATCACTTTCCTTGCTGGTATTCAGCTTACAGATGCCGGTACTACACCAACCGTAAGAAAGCTTAGAAATGTCGTTTTACCAAATCTTTTGAATAACAGGTGATGGAACCTATGAATGAACTGATTTCACAGGCTGCTGATTTTATTAGCAGCCTGCTGCCGTTTCTCAATAGTATAAATATTGTCGGTCTTCTTTTATCATTTGTCTCACTAGTATTATCGGTACTTTTATGCTTTTGGGGCTATCGCCTGTTTACCTGCTTTGCAGCCGGCATAGGCTTTGTAACCGGCGCCTTTTTAGGATTTTTCCTGTCTGGTCATTTTACAGATGAGTTATGGATTATTCTTTTAAGCGCACTGATTCTTGGTCTTATACTTGGCTTTTTAGCAACCAGGCTAATTCTTTTATCCACATTTTTTGTCGTCTTTATTCTTGTTTCAGTCTTTTCATGCGGTCTTCTTGTTTCATTTGTCACATCACTTTCAAACGTGATGGCCGGCATAATCAGCTTGATTCTTGGAATTGTCGCTGGTGTGATCTGTATAAAACTGCAAAAACCTATCATAATTCTCGTCACTGCCTTTTGCGGTGCACTCGGCACGGTACAAATTTTATTTCAGCTTTTAAAATTTGAACAGATTACAATCTTTTACGGTGCTTTCTTATCACTTGCTATGATCGGAAGCATTGTCCAGTTTTTAAGTACAAGGCGAGACGCATAAAAAAGTGCGCGTAAAAAATGATTTTTTCATCTTTTACACGCGCTTTTTAATATTATAAAATCTTTTAATCTTTTTCCAACAAATATCCTACATTTCGCACTGTGCGGATCATCGACCCTTCCTCGCCAAGCTTTTGACGCAGCGTTTTAATATGCATATCAAGTGTACGGGACTCTCCTTCAAAATCAGTTCCCCACACACGTTCCATAATTACCTCTCTTGTCAGTACCATGCCACAATTAGCCATAAGAAGCTTTAAAAGCTCATACTCTTTAAATGTAAGCTCGCAGTTTTCTCCATTTACCGTCACGATATGACGCTCATCATCTAATACCAGATTTCCAACCTCAAGACGCTTTGTCTGCGCACCTGCACTACGGCGAAGCAATGCCTTCACACGCGACAGCAGTTCCATAATGCCAAATGGCTTTGTCATATAATCATCTGCTCCTATGTCAAGCCCACGCACCTTATCAAGCTCTGTAGTCTTTGCCGTTACCATCATAACTGGCAAATGCTTTGTCTGCGGCATTGCCCTAAGCTTCTTTACAATTTCTAAGCCATCCTCATCCGGCAGCATAACATCAAGCAAAAAAAGATCTGGCGTTTTCTTTTCCAATCTCTCGTAAAGTGCTTTTGCATCCTCAAATTCTTCAATTTCAAAACCGCCGCATTTAAGTGCATATGCCTCAATCTGACGAATATCATTGTCATCCTCTACAATAAAAACTAGTGCCATCTTATTACCATGCCTTTCCGCAAAATTTTGCTTGTCTTTTGTGCTTTTTCTATTTTACTTTGACATCATTAAGTCACTACTATACTGCTTCTTTTTTAATTCTACATCTTTTTTATGTAAATTCAATGTAAACTTTCCATCTTATTATACATTACTTTGAAAGACCTGCTTCAAATGTCTCCTCATGAAATCCATTAACCTTAGGGTCTTGTTATAAATATTTAGTAGCGTGAACTGTAACTACGGACATCAGCCCTTAAAATGTAACTCCCGTATGAATGCGTGAAAAGTGCGATGGTCGGAAGAAATTTGTACACTGCACAAAGCGTGTTTGGCTGTATGAGGTATTTCCATTTGTCAGTGTCAAATGAACCTCTATGATATTATCTGGTTCTTCTTCTGTTCCATTCCACCGAAATGAAAGATCCTCTATCCAAAATCCCTGATAAAAATTTTCATCAAATGTCCAGTTTGTGCCTTGTGACGAACTATCCTTCACAGGATAATAATATAGCGAAAAACGTCCCTTTCCATCACCAGAAGCTTCACTTTCCATGCACACAGGATTTCCATTTGCTGAGTAAAAGCATATTGTTTTCCACCAATCATCACCACTTGATTCACCCCCCAGACAAAGCAATGCTCCATCTGCACTTGCTAATGAAAGCTCTCCTTGTGCCTTATCAAGAATTGTGTCACTGACTACAATTGCCCTTGATAAAGATTCCATCCTGTAAAACGCATTCATTGCAGCAGAAACTGCAGTTGTTGCTGCCAGTAAAAACATACCAATCAGCGCAAATGTAACAATAACCTCAACAAGTGTGCTTCCACGCCTATTGTCTTTTATCTTCTTCACTGCTCATCACCTCCATCTGACATGGCTGATGAACGATTTTCATATCCAGTTGTTCCATCTCCAAAGTAAAAGATTGATGCATTTTGCCTGCTGTAGCTGCTCCATTTAGTATTTAATGTAAAGCTGCCGTCTTCTCCAGAAAAAACACAGCTTACAGATTCCGTATTTGTCGGGCTAGTCCTGTTTTTATAATAGTCTCCTATTAGCTCCTGTTCTTCTTTTCGTATATCTACAGAACGTGCAATAAGATTTCCCGAAACTTTCAAAGACTTTTGAAACATCAGCATTATTATCATCAGCAGCAAAAATGCCACGATGACGCCTACTAAGCTTACACCCTTTTTATTGTTTACGCATCTTTGACTTAGTCGTTTATACTTAGTCTGCCTTCTGCCTGTCATTTTTTTAATCATATCCCGCATCACCTACCTTCGCTCTGAGCGGATCCAATAAAGAGTATCCTGCACATCCTCATTTTGATTCTCATCATCCGCTGCATAAGCAGTATAAGCATTATAGATTGTAGTAACAAAAAATGGCATGTTATGATATATGCAGTGCACCGTTATATAAAGTGATGCATCCGTATAGCCATTTTCTCCCTCCTCCCAGCTAAGCGTTGCCTGCGCTGACAGCTCATTTGCCTGATTCAGTGCACTGCTGTCCAATGAAAATGTCTGTTCTTCACCAGATGGCCAGCTTCCTGAAGTGATCTTGCTGTTGACAAATTCTAAGATAGTTCCACTAGCCTGTGTTTTTTCCTGCTGTGATGGTGTCACCGTTAACTCTTTTTCCAGCTCATCTGCAAGCGATACAGCAAGTATTCTTGACTGCTCCTGATCCTTTACTCGTCCCGCATTTTGTGTCATAACTGAGGAGGCCAGAAGAAGTGCAAGCGACATCATAACAAGAACTGCCATGATACACACCACAATAATCATCGCTATTCCCTCTTGTCCATTTCTTTGTCTGTGCTGTTTCATGGCAGTCTCCTTCCCCAAGCTTGTATATCGGTATCTTACCACTATAAAGCATCTGCTGTCAATCAATCCACATAAACGCAAATAAAAACCAGTGGGGACAAACAAAATATTACTGTTCTTTGTGTTACACCCACTGGTTTTTCATGCTATTTAGTTTTCTTCTACGTTTTTCGCGGCAATATACACACTTGCTGTCTGCGGTCCTACAGTCACATGAAGAATACCATCCTCGGCACGCTCCATAACTTCACCGATATTGTAGGTTGACTGTGTTGTCTGGATCACACGCTTTAAACATGCATTTTCCAAAATACCAATCTGCCATATTGGAAGATCTACTGTAAGCATCTCTCTTCTATTATTAATAAGAATAACTGCCTGCAGCTTTTTATTAAATCTGCCATAGCAAATCCAGTGAGAACCGCTTGCAATCGACTTATAGGAACCACTTCTAAAGCACTCATATTTTTTGTGGATACGAATCATATCCTTATGAAACTCTATAAGTTCCCAGTCTTGTTTTCCCCACGGATAAGATCTTCTGTTGTCTGGGTCAGTCCAACCAACCATACCAGCCTCATCTCCATAATAAACAGTTGGTGCGCCTGGCCAAGTCATCTGCATGACAACTGCCTCTCGAAGAATGCACTTTTCCACATTTTCATTTGCGGCTTTAGCGCCCTTTGTCGCAATACGTCCGACAGTGCTGTTTGTTCTTGTAAGGAAACGAGAATGATCATGATTTGACAGCTCATTCATAGCAACGTCTAGTGACTGGCGTTGGAACTTGCTCATATTGTGTTCCATTGTACGGAAAAACTTGTCTCCATTTCCATACCATTCAGCCTGAAACTCATCACTGTGCTTTTCCATACCTGTCAAAAACCATGTGATTGGCTCCATAAACGCATCATAGTTCATGACTGTATCCCACTGATCACCGCGCATCCAGCTGCTTGGATCACCATAGTGCTCAGCCAAAATAATTGCCTCTGGATTTGCTTTCTTGACAGACTTTCTAAAATCCTTCCAGAACTGGTGATTAACACCAATACTATGACCAAGATCTGCTGCCACGTCAAGACGCCAGCCATCTACATTATAAGGTGCACTGACCCATTTTTTTCCTATACGAAGAATATAGTCATATAACTCCTTTGAACCCTCATAGTTAAGCTTTGGCAGTGTATCATGTCCCCACCAGCCCTCATAATTCTTATTATACGGCCACACGCCTCCAGTAAAACCAAAAAAGTCGTGATATGGGCTTGACTCAGATACATATGCACCTGGCTCATATCCTTTTTGTCCTTCATAAATACACTCTCTGTCAAGCCATTTATTGAAGGAACCACAATGATTGAATACACCGTCAAGAATAACCTTCATGCCTCTTGCATGAATTTCTTTTACAAGCTCTGCAAAATATTCATTTGATGCCTCTAAATTTTCTTTAGAGGTAACACGGCAGATATAACGACTTGCCTTTTTGTTTTCCTTCTCATCCTCTTTAAGAAGCTCGCCATCATCCTTTTTGATAACTGCAAAATGCGGATCAATATAATCATAATCCTGAATATCATATTTGTGATTAGACGGAGAGACAAACAGCGGATTAAAGTAGATGACCTCAACGCCAAGCTCCTGCAAATAGTCAAGCTTTGCGCGCACACCCTGAAGATCACCTCCATAGAAACGTCCAATATCAAGATTTGCCGGAAGACTATCCCAATCAGTTACGCGCTCACTCTGTGATCCTACATAGTAATACTCACCTGAGAGAACATCATTGGAAGGCTCTGCATTATAAAAGCGATCCACATAAATCTGATAAAATACTGCACCCTTTGCCCACTCTGGCGTATGAAAGCCCGGTGTGATTCTAAATGCATACTTCTGGCGCAAATTCGTTGTACATCCTAATTTATTATAATAACAGATATCCCTGCCTTTTTCGATCTCGAAGTAATATAGATAAGACGTACTTCCAACGCTTATCTGTGTCTCATAAAAGTCAAACAAACCTTCTGTTCTGACCTTTTCCATTTTGATTTCACTTTTTCTTGAAATCAAATAGACATTGTCCACGTTATTGGCCAATGTCCGAAAGCGGATGACAACAGAGTCGCCCGCCTCCGGCTCTGCCGGAGTACGGTAATCTTCTGTTTCATCACAAAATAATGCATTTTTTACTAATATATCACTGAACTGCATTTTTTTCGTGGCTCCTTTAACCGTGCGTTATTATCTGCCTTCTGATGGCATACCTGACATGAGAGATGTCTGCTCTGCACCCGGCTCTGGAAGCTCCCTTCCATCAAAGATCGCCTCAAACTCCGCGTTTCCAATTTTTTCACGCTCGATTAATACCTGCGCACAGCGGTGAAGCACGTCCATATGCTCAGTAATAATCGTCTTTGCCTGTGCATATGCCTCATCAATAATACGCTTCACTTCTATATCAATTTCTCTGGCAACATCTTCACTGTAGCTTCTTGCATGTCCCAGATCTCTGCCGAGGAATACTTCTTCCTCACCGCTGTCCTCATAGTTGATGGTTCCAAGACGTTCTGACATACCATATTTTACAACCATTGCACGGGCTGTCGCTGTCGCCTGCTTGATATCCTGTGATGCTCCTGTTGTGACATCGCCAAATATCAATTCCTCGGCAACACGACCACCAAATGCTACGATAATATCTTCTTCCATGCGCTTCTTTGTCATAAACATCTCATCCGCCTCTGGAAGCGGCATTGTGTAGCCTGCCGCACCCATTCCAGTTGGAATAATTGAAATGGTGTGTACCTGACTTTCATGCGGCAATACATGGAACAAAATTGCATGGCCTGACTCATGGTATGCTGTGATGCGCTTTTCCTTGTCGCTGATGACCTTAGAGTGCTTCTCTGCACCAATTCCCACCTTAACAAAGGACTGCTCTATATCGCGCTGGCTGATGTAGCCCTGTTTGCTCTTTGCCGCATTGATCGCAGCCTCATTCATCAGATTTTCCAGATCTGCTCCGGTAAATCCTGCTGTTGTCTGCGCAACACGTCTTAAGTTTACATCTGAGCCAAGCGGCTTATTCTTTGTGTGTACCTTTAAAATTTCTTCTCGTCCCTTTACATCTGGACGTCCTACTGCCACCTTACGGTCAAAACGTCCAGGACGAAGGATAGCCGGATCAAGAATATCGACACGGTTTGTTGCTGCCATAACGATGATTCCCTCATTGACACCAAAACCATCCATCTCTACAAGCATCTGGTTTAATGTCTGCTCTCTCTCATCATGACCGCCGCCAAGACCTGTTCCTCTTCTTCTGGCTACGGCATCGATCTCGTCAATAAAAATGATGCAAGGTGCATTTCTCTTTGCCTGTTCAAACAAATCTCGTACACGTGATGCACCGACACCAACAAACATCTCTACAAAGTTTGAACCAGAGATTGAGAAAAATGGCACGCCTGCTTCACCGGCAACTGCCTTTGCAAGCAATGTTTTTCCTGTTCCCGGAGGGCCTACTAAAAGGATACCCTTTGGGATTCTAGCGCCAAGGCTTGTGTACATATTTGGATTTTTAAGAAAATCCACCACTTCCTCAAGTTCTTCCTTCTCCTCTTGAAGACCGGCAACATCCTTAAATAAAACTTTCTTGGAGCCGCCTGTTTCCATAACAGCTCTGCTTCTTCCGAAGTTTGCCATGCTCTGACCGCCTCCGCTGCCACCTCCCGGTGCTGCCATACGGCCTGTCATTGCTACGAACACAAAGCTTATTCCTATGACTAAAATAAGTACAGGAAGAAGTGTATTTAGAAAATAATTTTCTTTAACTGCTGTCAGGGTAACTTTTATACCGTTATCCTGCAGACGGTCTAACTCAGCATTGACATCTGATACGAATACACGATATTCTGTCGATGAACCACTGACAAAAAACAACACACTGCCCGTCGGCACCTTCGCATTTTGTTCAATCTGTGCCTGAGCGATTTTTTCTTCTTCCACAAATGAACGATACTGCGAGTATGTTACATTAGTCTGCGTATAAAGAGAACGCTGAAAGAAGAAAATTAATGCAATTACAATTGCAATAATAATGGTATATGCGATTATTCCATTTGACTTTTTCAATTTACTCCTCGTTTCTGCAAATATTTACTCAGTCTCAACCACACCTACATACGGCAGATTGCGGTACAGCTGATCATAGTCTAATCCGTAGCCAACTACAAACTCATCCGGCACCTGAAAACCTGTATAGTCAACATTTACATCATCAACCTCGCGACGATCTGGCTTGTCAAGAAGAGTACACAGACAAATGCTGGATGGCTTTCTCTCGTTTAAGATCTTCATCAGATGGCTGAGTGTTCTTCCAGAATCAATAATATCCTCAACTACCAATACATCTCTTCCCTCAATAGACTGATCCAGATCCTTGACAATCTTTACGATACCGCTTGACTTTGTACCAGCACCATAGCTTGATACGGACATAAAATCCATAGTTACTGGAACGGTAATTCTCTTTGCAAGTTCACACATAAAAAATACGCCGCCCTTTAATACACAAATCATGTGAACCGTCTTTCCCTCATAGCGTTTGCTGATCTGCTCTCCCAGCTCGCGGATTCTCTTGTCGACTTCTTCTTCAGAATACATTACACGAATCTTATCTCCCATTTTTGCACTCCTCTGCTTTTTTATTTTTATAGTTTTGAGTCAATTTTCTGACTATCGTATGCGATGATCACTGCATTGTTCTAACTTCAAGCACCAGCCTTGTATGTTTGGTGATTTTACAATCTTCGGCCATGCGAACTCCTGCAATCCACAAAACACGGCTTCCAGATGCCAGAATAGGAATCTGATCCCGCTTTACAGCAGGAATTTTAGCATTAATCATGCAGTCGGAAAGCTTTTGCGTATTACCCTTTGCATCAATGCAAATACGGTCTTTAGGCCTTCTTTTACGCATAAGCAACCCTTCTTTTATTGTATCATAATCGAACCAGTTTACACAACAAGTTTGTGGAATTTTTTTCTCACAAACGGGGAAAATTGAGTAAACAGCCTTACCAATTTTGCTGTTTGGCGATTGTAAATCCTGATTTTCTTCTTTATGCTCTGAAAAGCTCTCTTTTTCTATGATTAAAAACTCATATTGAATACGTGCCTTACGTCTTTGCGGCAGATTTACCATGCTTCCTGTGCGCTTTGACAACAGCCCTATAACAGATTCAATATGTGTCCTAGTTATATCTTTTACGCCTCCTGTATGCGAAATTGCCTCCTGAATCAGATATCGCTGTAAAATTGGTTTTTGTAATTTAAGCTCTTTGACAGGAAGCATCATTTGCTTATGCAAGACACAATTCCATGACGAAAAAAGTGCTTGTGCCTGATCTCTAAGATATTCCTCTGCCTCAGAAAAATCACCCGCAGCACATGCTATGTGCTCAGCAGCCTGCGCATTATATTCACTTGAAAGAAGCGGCAGAAGCCTGTTTCTGATACGGCTTCTGAGATAGTCATCTGTCAGGTTTGTCTCATCAATGCACCATTCCTGCCCACTTTCTATAAGCCATGCTTCAATCTCCTCTCTTCTCATACCTAAAAGCGGACGCACGACAACGATATCTCCCTTGTCTGACAAGCTGCGCTTACAAGGTATTCCGCTACATCCACGAATCCCGCTTCCTCGCAGCAGATTCATTAGCACTGTCTCAGCCTGATCATCCATATGATGTGCCACTGCAATTACAGATGCACCGCGTTTTTTTGCTTCATACTCAAATGTTTCATAACGGACACAACGCCCTGCCTCCTCCTCAGTCAGATGATACTTCGCTGCAAGAGCCGGCACATCACATCTTTTTTCAACAAACTCAATTTCTTCTTTTTCGCAAAGCTGTCTTGAAAACTTAAGATCATGCTCTGCTGACTCACCACGTATGCCGTGATGAACATGAATTGCTGTTATTGAAAGATTATATATTTGCTGCAATCGTTTTAGTACCAATAAAAGACAGACAGAATCTGCGCCTCCTGACAAGCCTATGATGACATGATCACCGAAGGAAAACAGCTTTTTTTCATCAATGTATTGCTTGATTTTATCTATAAATTTATCGTGTGGAATCATTTTTATCTCCTTTATTTTTTCCAGAAACCAGCTACAAGCACTGTTCTGTCGTCTCTGGCATTTTTTGTATTTCCTGCAAATGCCAAGATTTTTTTTGCAATCTCCTTTGGATTGTTTTCTTCTAGCTTTTCACAAAAGCGGCACATCGTCTCCTCCTTATCGTAGCCAGGTATTTCTTCTAGCACACCATCGCTAACCATAATAATAATATCTCCATCCTTTAGACGAAGTATTTTTTCCATCGGTGCGTGCTCCTGCAATATTCCTGCCGGCATACTGTCTGCACCAACCTGCATCGTCTGTGTGCCGCGCTTTAAAAAAGTGACGGCTGCACCGGATTTTGTAAGCTCGCATATACCGTTTGCACAGTCAATAACTGTTAAATCAATTGTGACAGGATGTTCCTTTGCTTGAATCATCAGTGCACTGTTAATCACACGAATGAGAAGTGACGGCGAATAGCCTGCCTCGCAAAGTGATTCTGCAAGCTCTGTGACTCCCGCACTTTCCTTTCCTGCAACACTTCCGCTTCCCATTCCATCGCATAAAAGAAGAACCTTTTTTGCATTTGACAGCTCCATGCACGAAAAGCTGTCTCCTGAAATATCATTTCCGCTTTTACAGCTAGATGCAGTGCCAAAAAGCACAAAGTATGGACACTCCTCTTCAAAACGAACCCAACGCGTCACTGATGATACAAGAAGCGGCTGATTTGCACACAGCACCATGCGTTTGCCAAGAACCTCTTCAATGCGCTCGCAGACAAGCTTCATTGAAATACAGCGTGCACTTTTGGCACTGAGCGCCATAATTAGCTGTCTGGCTCCATTTTTATTTTCAGTCATGTAGATTCGCTTTGCCTCTACACCTGCCCATAGCAGCTTCTTTTCCAGATTCTCACGCACAGCTCCGGACAACTCTTCTTTTTCCTGCATCTGCCCGACTGTTTCCAAAAGCATCTGCGCACACTCAAAAAATTGTTCTGACAAAAGCTGACGCAGTTCAAGATAACGCATGC
Source organism: Anthropogastromicrobium aceti (assembly GCF_020687335.1). Taxonomy (NCBI): domain Bacteria; kingdom Bacillati; phylum Bacillota; class Clostridia; order Lachnospirales; family Lachnospiraceae; genus Anthropogastromicrobium; species Anthropogastromicrobium aceti. Next base: position 3,743 of record NZ_JAJEQN010000011.1, on the reverse strand, counting down.
GCCAGTCAGTTTCAAATGGATCCTTTGCTACATCTTCTTCTCGATACATAGAAGAAAGCTGCGAAAAGGTCTGCGCCAATGCCGGCAATCCTTCTCCTGCCATATCTTCTACCGCAGCCTGCCATACTGGTATGCTTTCTTGTTCATTAAATCCACAATCTTCCTTAAGCAAATTTTGTTTTTGCGGACATGTAAGTTTTTCAGGAAGCAATAAAAATACAACACCAACTGCCAAAACAGACTCCATCGTCTGAAATAAAATAGCCGGAGAATATACAATTCCAACGCCAAAAGCTGCCGCTGCACATGCTGTCACGCTAGCCATCCTGCCTAAACTACGAAATGCGCCGGAGAAAATGCCAAGAAGACACAATATGCCAATCTGCGCTGCCTCACCGCTCACAAGAGAAAGCATAATTCCACTTATGCTTCCAGCAATTGCACCTGCTCCTGGTCCAAACCTATATCCAAAAAAGAGTGCACTAAAAAGCAGTACTACCTGTATGACCAGATATGTTGCCTGCCCACTTCTTAACACAACAAAAAGCATTCCGCCGATCATAAAAAAAATTAGGCCAAGTCGCCCTATGCCCATTTTTTTCATCTGATTATTTTGCCATCTTTCCAGACCTTCCACTTGCTTTCGACCTCCATTTCTGAAAACACAATTGTTTATCAGCTGCTCTTTTTATCATAGCTTAGTTTTTTTGAAATGTCTGTCGAAAAGACGGTGCGATTAAAAAAAGTGCCGCTTCGCGTTTCCACGATACGGCACATCATTCACCCTTAAATATGATCTCGTTTTTATGGATCAAGCCTAACTTTTCCTTTGCATACCATTCAGCAAATTCATCGGTTTTCATGTACTCGCTGTACTCATCGAGTTCTTTGCTTCGCGCCTCTTCCTCGGCAATCTTTTCCTCGAGGAGCTGCTGCTGTGCCAGATTCTGGGCGTTTTGCTCTGCCAAACTGTTTCCACCAATCCAGGTCATCACGCTTAACAGTACTACTGTCACAAGTGCCAGTGCGATCCATTTGCGATTGGCTCTCCTTCGGGCTGCCATCTTTCCTGTCAATATTCTCACCTCTCTTATTGCGGCTATGTTTATCCTTTTCTTTTATCATACTTTCTTTTTGTGTCTTTTTCAACCTCTTTTTTTCCATTTTTCGCCTCTCCAGACGTTTTTTTCGCCATGCGTGGCATCTTCTTTGCATTTTAAGTCGTTTTTTTCTAATCTTACAAAACAGACTGCCTGTCAGCTTTGCCGGACCAAGCTGATACAATGCCATCCCAGCTGCAATTCCAATCAGAGAAAAAAGTCTCGGTGTTCCATTATTCTCCCGAAATAAAAGACCAAACATCAAAAAACTTCCAAACGTCCAAAACAATACATCCTGCACGTCCAAAAGAAGCTTTGGCTGACGAAATACACGGCGAAAAAAAATAATCGGCTCGTAGCCAAGCCGCATCAAAAATCCTAGCAGAAATGACCGCATAAAAAACACAAGCTCGCCTGCAACACCTCCGATTACCTTAGCAGCCTCTTCCAAAATGATTCCCCCTGACTTTGGCCTTTTTGCTCCTGATATTCCAGACTGTTCACACAGCCCTCCACCTCAATGATCCCCTTGTCTAATGCCAGCTGCTTCATATGAAGACCATCACCACGTATTTCTAGTGCCTTGTCTGTCGTATTTATTTGTATGATATGTTCGTCATACGCAATCACATCAGTTACACCGGTGATTTTTAAGCTCCTTCTGTGCTCTAAAATCAGACAGTGTTCGCGCTCAATATATTCCTGATCTTGATTTTGTTCCAAAAAAAGACCCCCTAACAATCGGATTTTCCGGTATACCGGTCTATTCCAATATATTAGGGAGCCGCTGATATTATGCTATTGCTCTTAAAGATATTCAAACATTTCCTTTGCATCTTCTTTACGGATTGTCTCCTGCACACTCGTGATACGCACCTTAACTGTTTTATTACCAAAGGCAATCTCTATAACATCTCCAACCTTCACGTCTGCGCTCGCTCTTGCCACTTTATCGTTAAGCATAACGCGTCCGCTGTCACAAGCTTCATTAGCTACCGTTCTGCGCTTAATGATGCGAGATACTTTCAGATACTTATCCAAACGCATATCAATCTCCTTCTAGTTAAAATTCCCCCTACAACGCAAATGCATTTTAGGGGGAATTTTTGCACGTTTTTCGCTCAGATTTTAAAAATCATTACGCGTTAATTGCATCCTTTAATGCCTTTCCAGCCTTAAACTTCGGGTTCTTAGATGCTGCGATAGTCATGGTCTCACCACTTCTCGGGTTTCTTCCCTCTCTCTCTGGACGCTCTGCTACCTCAAAAGTTCCAAAGCCAACCAACTGCACCTTATCTCCAGCCTTTAATGCACCTTCTACTACTGCAGTGAAAGCCTCAATTGCCTTCTCTGCGTCAACCTTCTTTAATCCAGCCTGCTCTGCAACTGCTGCTACTAATTCCTTCTTGTTCATTTGAAACTCCTCCTTACATCTCACACGGTAAGACTAGCAAAATATCCTTTAGCTAAAACTGACTTTTGCTTTCTCTTACACGCTTTTTTCCTCATTTTGCATATCTTTTTTAATGCTTTTTTACTGTAACACACGTTATAAGGTTTTTCAAGTCCTAAAAGAAAAAAGTTATGCAACGGTTCACCTTCGGTGCCTCACCCCTCCATTTGCTTTCCCAAGAAGGAAGCGGCGCAGGCAGCTGCTTTATATTCTGTCTCGCTAAAATGAGTTTGATTTTCGCGGCTATATAAAATGACAGCACCTATACAGTCTCCCTCGCAACAAATCGGATAGATGGCCTGTGCACTGTAGCTGTCTTCGTCTCCGCTTATCAGCGGAATTGTCTTTTTATCTAATCCGGCCTGGATGCTGTTTTCGCGATTGATGATCATTTCTTCGAGCTGCCTACTTATTGTTTTTCCAAGAAGTTCTCTTTTTCCGCCGCCTGCCACCGCAATGATCTGATCGCGGTCAGACACTGCTACCTTTTGATTCATGGTCTGCGCAACAGACTCCGCATATTGTTTTGCAAAGCTGCCTAACTCCATCATTGGAGAATATTTTTTTAGAATAATCTGTCCTTCCCTGTCTGTAAAAATTTCAAGCGGTGTGCCTTCTGCAAGACGCATAGTTCTTCTGATTTCCTTAGGGATCACCAGTCGTCCAAGTTCATCCACACGGCGCACAATTCCTGTTGCTTTCATATCTTCCAATTCCTCCTGATTTGTATTTCTAATCATTTTAACTATTCCATATTTTGCGTTGTATGGGTAGTATATGGAAAGCAGGAAATTTTATACGCAGCAAAAATTACATTGTGTTCATGCACTTCTTACAAAATCATTCTAGCAGATCCTCTGCCTTACAGCCGAGTACTCTAGCTAATGCAAACAAGTTACCTGCACTTGCTTTGTTTATATCCTTTGCCCGCTGTTCATACTGCTGAATCATTCGTAGTGTTACTCCTGATTTTTCAGATAGCTCTTTTTGCGAAAGGCCAACTGCTTTGCGTACAGTCTGTAATTTTGTTGCTATGTTTTTACGTTTCAGTATAGAGTTTGCTACATCAACAAACTTTTCCTCTGACGCTTCATGCAACGTGGGATATAATTTTTGAACAACCCCGCCCGACGGGTCGGACGAGGATTCCGTTGCAGCCGTCAGGATTTCTCACATTGGGATGCATTGGA
>NZ_JAJEQN010000010.1:0-95193 GCF_020687335.1 Anthropogastromicrobium aceti | reverse complement strand
TATATGGCGAGGTAACCACATGAGCAAAATAGAAGCATCGAAGATGCGATTTTGCGAATGGGGTTCTGAATAGTTACCCGTATATTACATTAATTCGCGGCAAGGCGCTGCTTAATGGAAACAGGAAGCACGCGAACCATTGCCATGACAAGCGCAAGGCTTACTGCGCGGTCACAAAAATCAGTTAAAAACTGAACAAGAACGATGCTTGCTGTCAGCCCAAGCGGTGTCTTTGCAGCCAGAAATTGAACAAGAATTGCAGAGCCAGATGAGGTTACTCCGCCAAAAAGAACTGTGCAGATAAAAGCGCTGACAACTGTTCCTGGAAGAGAGATCACAAAGGCACGTCCTATCATGATTGCGGCATCCTTAACGGTACTTATATGACCGAGTGACAAAATGCGCTGAAGCTTAGCACCGCCGCGAAGACCAGAAAAACCTGTGTGAGCAAGACCACTCATAAAACCAACGATCATGCCGACAGGTGCGAAATACAGTGAGTAAATATCACCAGTAAAAGCCATGATCAGACCACCAAGCAGACCAGGAATTAAGCCGCACCATGGTCCAAGCATGGCACCGATCATGATGGTTCCGATGCTGTCTAAATAAATTGGAAGACGAAGAGCAAGCGCAATCTGTCCGCCTATGACATTCATAACAATTGCCAGTGCAATCAAACAAATCTGATAAGTTCCAAGTTTTCTTCTATTATTATTTTCCATTTCAAATACCTCTTTTTATATGATATCAGGGTCAAAAGCTCCAAAAGCCGTTCGTGCTTGCACGATTAGGGTTTTGAGCTTGGGACCCGCAAAAACATGAGGATGCAGCGATTTTCAAAGAAAATCAGCGAATCCGAATGTTTTTAGAATTGCGAAAGTTGCATAGCAACGGAGCAATTCGTGGGTATCAGTTGGGGGCAAAATACCTTTTGACCCCAACATCATAAAATGATACAAGTTACGAATTTATGCGTACCTGCTTTGGACTTCGCACCATATCGGATAGAAGATCAAGCTCATCAGGAGTCTTATTAAGCAGGCGCGAGAAAAAGAAGGTAAAGAAACGGACAGGATCAGTCTGTGTCAACACCACGCTATTAGATTCCTTTTTATAGAAATTCATAGAGTCAACAACTGTTTGACCGATGCTTATGCCTCCTGTTTCAACAGCTGTGTAAGCATCAAAACCACTGCAAAGTGAATGATCAGCAAAATAGGCAACAGCAAGAGGATCATTGATGACGCATCCAATCATATGCTCCCATTCCCAATGAAAATCAAGGTAGAATTTCGTGATAGCCTCAACAAATGAGCCAGTTTTGCTGTCGAGACGCTTTAAATAAGAGATAAGATCTGGCGTAAGAACGATTTGTCTTGTCACATCGAGGCCAACCATATGGATAAGACGATTTTGCATGGCTGCTGTCTCATAGACAAGCGCAGCAGCATCAGGATCTGCCCAGTAGTTATACTCAGCGACAGGAGAACAATTGCCATGACTCTTAAAAGCACCGCCCATCGATACCAGTTCATCAATTGCAGCAAATGCTGCAGGATTTTTCTGGATGAGACGTGCAAGATTTGTCATCGGACCAAGTGCGATGACGCTGCAGTGCGTGTTAAGAATTGTTTCCTCAAGAAATGAGACGGCATCAGTGTGGAAAGAAAAGTTTTCCACTGGCTCAAGAAAGCTTTCACCTAAGCCATCAGCGCCGTGTGTGTCAAGCGCGTTTACATAGTCGCGCTTTAGTGGTGTGCGTTCACCAGTAAAAATTGGAATGTCAAGGCGATTCATTTGACGAAGCACCTTTGCAGCATTGCCTGCCCCCATTTCAGTCGGGGAATTTCCACAGACAATTGTGATTCCAAGCACCTCAATCTGATCGCAGGAGAGGGCAAGCATGATCGCAAGGCTGTCGTCGATGCCCGGATCACAGTCGATAATTACTTTTTTTCGCATAATAAGCTGTTCCTTTCTTTTGTGCAAAAGTCAGCAAAAAAAGCGCTGCCTTCGCACGAATTTGAACACCTCAAAAACTACAGCGAAAACAGCGCTCTTAAAAAAGAACGCTTCATCAGCCTAGTTTTTTATACTGGGAGGGTTTCGAACCAGTAGGCAAATCGCCTGTGCCCTATTATACTGACAAAGTTCGGATTTGTCCAGTTTTTTTGCAGCGATATTCACCCGGAGTCATTTTTGTATAGCGGCGAAAGACTTTAGCGAAATAGTTGCCATTTGCAAAACCGTTTTTGACAGCAATGACTTCTATAGTGTCAGTGCTTCCAAGAAGATCATTCATGGCAGACTGAATACGCATTCTATTTAAATATTGAACAGGAGCAATGCCCCATTCGCTGTGAAAAGAGCGGGACAGATGCTCAGAAGAAATATGGAGACGTTTTGCCACCTCATCAATACCGCCAATGGTTGCAAATTCCTTTTCCATTAAAAGAGCTGCCTGGCTGGCAGTGCTTTCAGTGTGAAAAGCAGCTGGATGGAGAACATGACGAAGCAGTCCACAGAGAAAGCCGTATAAAAATTCTCCGCCCTCATATGGCTGCAAATGCCCTCCGCTAATCATGCGTGTATGAAGAGCAAGCGCCTTTTGAATGCAGCTTGTCTGCGCGTCAATTGAAATAATACCGCCGCAGTGCTGCGTAAGCTTTTCAAAAAAGGGAAAAACAGCGCTTCCATCAAAATGAAGATAGAGAAATTCCCATGGTTCATCAGTTTTCTCAGGCAGATAATAGCAGCTTTTTTCGGGGATTGCAGCAAAAAAGGCTGTTCCGGGAGTAAGAAAAATAGTTTTGCCATTAGATTCATAAGCACCGCACCCAGACAGTGTATATTGAAAAAGATAACCGTGATAATTGGAGCGGCAGCTGTTATCAAAAAAGTATTCTTCCTTATAGCGGCTTTCAATTCCGCCGTCAAGAAGAACCATTGGTTCATCTGGCAAGCTTTCAAGATTTAATACACCAAATACGCCTTTTGTATAGTACATCAAAAAATTACCCTTTCATGTCAAGATTGTATTCTTTTATTTTTATATAAAGTGATTATAATAAAAAGTAAGAAAATACACAATAGTAAGGAGGATATCATGAACAAGAATGATTATGCACCGATTGCACCTATGGGCTGGAACAGCTATGACTATTATGACACGACAGTAAATGAAGAGCAGGTAAGAGCAAATGCTGCTTACTTGGCAGAACACTTAAAGGATGCCGGTTACGAGTATGTAGTAGTTGATATTGAGTGGTACGCAAAGAAGGCAGGCTCACAGAGAAATACTTATCAGTATATTCCATATTCTGATTTGGCAATTGACGAATATTCACGCTTACAGCCAGATCCGGAGCGTTTCCCATCATCAGCAGATGGCACGGGCTTTAAGGCACTTGCAGATTATGTACATAGCCTTGGCTTGAAATTTGGTATTCACATCATGCGTGGTATTCCAAGAATCGCTGCACATACACATATGGCAGTAAAGAAAACAGACTGGACTGCAAACCAAATTGCTGATCCAAGCTCTATCTGTGGCTGGAATCCAGATATGTACGGTGTGAGAAATTGTGAGGCAGGACAGGCATATTATGATTCATTGCTTGAAATGTATGCTGAGTGGGGAGTTGATTTCATCAAATGTGATGATATTTGCAACACAAATATTTACCCGCACAATCCATATTCTGCATCTCATGAGGTTGAAATGCTTGCAAAGGCAATCAAAAAGTGCGGAAGAAGTGTTGTATTGTCTCTGTCACCGGGACCAGCACTTATCGAGAAGGCATGGCACTATGAGAACAATGCAAACATGTGGAGAATCACAGATGATTTCTGGGATGATTGGAAGCTTTTGAAAAACATGTTTGAGCGCTGTGAGCTGTGGCAGAATCAGGTATCAAGAGGCAATTATCCAGATTGTGATATGCTTCCTATTGGAAAGCTGGGCAAAGGCTTTGGCGAAGAACGTGACACACGTTTTACAAAGGACGAGCAGCGCACAATGATGACACTTTGGTGTCTGTTTGGTTCACCGCTTATGATCGGTGCAGAGCTGACAAAGCTTGACGAGTGGACCCTTGGTCTTTTAACAAACAAAAAGGTGCTTTCAATGCTGACACCAGACTGCAAGCCGCACCAGATCGCAAGGGACGACAATCAGGCAGCATGGTCTGCACATAACGAAAAGACAGGTCAAACCTATGTTGCATTGTTTAACCTGTCTGAAGAAGTACAAATTGTAAATGCCGATATTGAAAGCATCATCGGAGCAGACGGCAGATGTCTATTCGAGCCAGACGCAGGACTTTCCTTAGAAGAGCTGTGGACAGGCAAGGTAGACAGCGCAGAAACAGCAGTAAGTGCAGAGCTAGCACCGCATAGCTGTGTAGTATATGAAGTGAAATAATTAAAATAGTGGTAATTAGAGAGAGGCGATGTCCCCAGCAAGCTCTTGAAGCGGCTTAGCATCCCAATCTTCCTTTACCATGAAAAGTGCATGATACAGGCGAGGAATGGTTCCTTCGGGAATCTCCTCGCCTTTTGTGTCAATGGGGTTTGGAAAGCAGTAACTTTTTATATTTGAACGAGTAAATATATTATAACTTAAATATTGAATAATAACTTAAAATAAGTTATAAAGCAGTATTTAAGTTATAAATAAAAGAAGTCAGCAAAATTTTTTAATGAAACTATATAATAATATAAATATATTAAAAAATAATATATTTATATATTGACATATATTGGAAAAGGTTGTATAATTCAAAATGTTTAAATGAGATACGGATTTAAACAGCATGTTTGCGCAAACAAGGAACTGGAGTCGCACTTTATGTTAAGGTGCAAAGGGATATTGTATTCACTGTTTAAAAATGTGAGTATGAGGAAGGAGGACATATGAGAATTAAAAAATTAGTTGCAGGAATGTTGGAGAAACTAACGCTATAAGTTATTAGGTTATAGGAAAGGAATTGTCTAATGGGAAAGATATTTTTGTTTTCTATAAGAAGAATGATTAGGCAACGCTGTGCAGTATGGTTTTTTTTAATGATCGGAATGACACTGCTAAGCTTTTGCATAAGTGTTATATTAGGTTTTGTGAGCAGGAGTTATTTTAATGAAACACAATTTGGAGCGAATGCATCGTTAGCAGTATGGTATGGAGAAAATGGCAGCAATCAGGAGGATGTTCAGCAACTGTTAGAGTCTCCAATTTCAGAACAAGCAGAAAATATTCTATTCATATCAAAAGATAAAAATATGCGTTTGATTGGATGGAAAGGATTTGGAATTGACCAGTGGTTTCCACATTCAACGGGACGCTTTTTCTCAGAGAAAGAGGAAAAAGATGGTGAAATGGTTGCGTATATTCATCATGATAAATATGATGCTTTAAATAGGAATATGAAATATGAGGGTGAAAATTATCATATAGTAGGTGCTGGTTTTTTGGAAGCATGGAATATATACAGTCCTATTTCAAACGAGTCACCACAGACACTTTTTTCAATGGATAATATGGAATTAGAAATAGTTCTTTTTCCATACACAACGTATTTAATGCGAAAAAATCCAGAGCTTGTGCTGATACATTTTCCAAATTCAACATATTCAGAATTGAAAAGAAGAAAAGAACAATTAGAAGATATATGTCAAAACGCAATAGTAACAATGCCACGTAGTAATACCGATATTTTTCTGCAAGAGCAGGTAATCAGCCGAGGAAAAATTGCCTTGATATTTATGGCAGTTATAGGAATTACGATGATACAGCTTATAACAGAATGGATTATTGGTAATTACAAACAGTATGTGATTTTTTATCAATGTGGAATTCACAGAACAAAAATCTTAATGTTGACTTTATTAGAATGGAATATAGAAGTGCTGATATGCAGTCAAGTAGCATCTTGCATACATAAATTTTTAATGCCAGTGCTAAAGATTTTTGGAGCAGATACACTTCCAATTTTCCTTTTAAGAATAGCATCAGTAGCAATGATTATAATAGCATCTTCAATTGTCGTAGGGCTGCAATTTATAAGATTGCCGTTTATGGGGAGAGAAATAGATGGGTAAAATAATATTAATTTGGCGTTTGTATGCGGCAAGAATATGGAAAGAAGTTTTTCTTATGATGCAGATTTTTTCGCTTATTATTTTTTTCGAAGCATCTTTTTATCCATTTAAAAAATGCATCCGCTTGTCACGTGACTTGGAGGCGTGTTTTAAGTTTGATACAGATAGAATATTGCATTTTGACCCGTATGCAGGAATAGAGGAAACAGGAGAAGTTGAAAGACAATACCAGAATACGGCATTTGAAAATGTAGTGAAGAAATGTGAAAAATATGTTGAAAGAATTGGAATGATTTCAGAGCTGCGTGCAGATATTATACAAGATGCGGAAACCTCACAAATTGCAAATTTAATTGTTTATTCAAAGGATTTGTATGAAATGACGGATCTAAAACTGAATGAAGGAGAGTTTGTTGAAAAAGACAAAAATGAAGATGAAATTGTTCCAGTAGTCGTTGCCGGTAAATTGGCAAAAGAACATAATATTGGTGATCATGTTCTTATGGATGTAAATTTAAATGGGGAGAAGGAATGTAAAATTGAAACTGTGATAACAGGAATTTTGAATGAAGAAAAGCCTATTATTACTATTCACTATGGTGGGACAACCAGACAGTTAGATACAATTGGATTTTATCCAGAAGATATGGAAGGGTATTCATTTGTATTGGCAGTAGAAAATGAAAAATTCAGTCAAATAAAATGGAATTATCCAATGCTGTTTAAGGTAAAAGAAAAAGTATCAGTAAAAGAGACAATTGAAGAAATGACAAAGATTTTGTCAGAATATGGAACCGTTAATACGTATAAGACATTGCGACAACAGTCATGGTATTGGACATCAATGGAACATCAATGGGAAATTTTGCTTTGTATTTTATTTATACCTGTTTTAATGTTTGGCTTTGGGGGATATTTGTTTATTCATTTGATACAAACCAGAGAACGAATGGCAATATTTTATTTAATGGGAATATCAAGGAAAAAAATTTTTGCTCTTTATTCAGCAGCAACAGAGCTGGTTATAGCAATACCTGTTTTAGCAGCAATGTATACAACAAATCCCATCATTAAAAATATTTATAATATCAGTAATCAAGCGAAATTTTCAGTAGGTACTTTCTTGTTCTTTTTTGTTTTTTCAATAGTGGCATTTGTTGTAAATGCAAGTATATTTATTATGAAGAAAAATAGCAACGCAGTCATGCTGATTAGCAGGGAGGGAATAGAGTGATACAGTTAAATCATGTATACAAAACTTTTTTTAAGGGAAAAGATACGGAAGTACATGCATTGGACGATGTAACGATGACAGTAAAAGATGGTGACTTTGTAACAATTACGGGGCCATCTGGATCAGGAAAATCGACGTTGATGCGCGTGGTAGAAGGGATGGAGTGTGCCGATCAGGGAAATTGTATTTTAAACGGAATAGATTTGGCAAAAAGTTCTGATAAAAAACGGGCTGAAATCAGAAATCAGAAAATGGGAATTGTCTTGCAAGACTTTGGATTATTTAATGATCAAACTGTTAAGCAAAATTTACAGTTACCTTTTTTAATAGCAAAAAGAAGTATAAAAAGTGCAAATATACGCGCGCAGGAAATTTTGGAATATTTGCATATTGCAGAGTTAACGAATCGGAAAGTACAGACGTTAAGTGGAGGGCAAAAACAAAGAGTTGCAATTGCCAGAGGACTTATGATGGATGCTAACCTGATTTTAGCAGATGAACCGACGGGGGCATTGGATCATAAAGCAACAGAACAGCTTATTTTTCTTCTGAAAAAATTAAATAAAGAAGGGAAAACAATTGTTGTTGTTACGCATGATATGGAAATGGCAAGGAGTGGTACTAAACAGTTTTACATGGAAGATGGAAAAATTTTTCCACTTTAAAAATGTTTAATGTTGACTTATAATGAAAAAAAGGTTATGTTATTTTAAGAAAATGACATTTTGTGAGAAAGCATGGACTGCTGCTTAGTATCACGTGTTGAATATAGATGGAGGAGAGGTTCAAGTGTGGGTGTAAAGGAAAATATAGGAAAAGGAACAATTGAACTTGTACTCATGTCTATGTTGTTAGAAGAAGATATGTATGGATATCAACTTGTTCAAAGTATATCAAAACTGTCGAATGGTGTATTGAGTATAAATACAGGTGCGATGTATACATCTTTATACAAGCTGGAGGAGGAAGGATATATTACTAGCATTAGTACAAAGGTAAAGAATCGTCAAATTCGTATTTATTATCATCTGACAGATAGTGGTCGAGATTACAGAGAAGTACTTCTTTCTGAGTATCTGGAACTACAAAAGGCAATGAATTGTTTACTCAAAATAGAGAAGAAAGAATAAGGATGACTATATGAAAAATGAAAAAAAGTATTATCGAGCAATCTATCGAAAATTGCCGTTAAGACGCACCGAGAAAAAGCAATATTTATCAGGATTGCTTGCTTCCCTTAATGAGTATGTAGCGGAAAAACCTGAGATAACCTATCAGGAATTAGTTGATACTTTTGGAACACCAGATAGTGTTGTAGCAGGAATATTAAATGTTTCAGTTGATGAGACACGCCGAATGGCTCAAAATAAAAGAAAATTGTATGTGCTGCTAATGGTAGCAATGTTAGCAGTTTGTTTGATTTTATGTTTTTTCTTGTTCAAAAAGCATGAAATCAAAATGATTTATGTGCAATCAGAAATTACAGAATATGAAAGTTGGCCGTTTGATGAATAAAAAGTTGATAAAACCACAACAAAAATAGGAAGCAAAACATATACATATTCTGATAAGACTGGAGAGGTTTTGTGGAAGTATACTGTGTATGGAAAATTATATTAGAAATTTAAAAAAGACTACATTGAATGTGGAACCAATGTAGTCTTAATAATTACTGGATGCATATACAATCAGCGATATCCTCAGCAAGCTCTTGTAGCGGCTTAGCATCCCAATCTTCCTTTACCATGAAAAGTGCATGATACAGGCGAGGAATGGTTCCTTCGGGAACCTCCTCGCTTTTTGTCTGCATTAATTTTTCAGCGAGTGCTTGGGCATTTTCCAAGATGGAAAGCTTTGCTTCGCGTATCTCATCAGGTGCATTCCACAAAAGTGACATATCATAATTATCAGTGTTGCCGCAGCGTGCCGTGCAGGTCGCGCAGCCTGGAGAGATGATCGCTTTTTCTTCATTTACGCGGCGGATCATGGCAGCGAGTGTTTGCTCATTTGCGCTTTTGTTTGCAGACACGCGAAGAGCTGTAAAAATAAGGCGGTCAGTGTCATCAGTCTTTGGATTGTTGGCACATGTACGGGCGAGGCCGATCACTGCGCCAAGCAGTTCATTATGCAGTGGTGTATTTGTACAAGACATAATTTAATTAGATCCTTTCTGTGCGAATTATTTCACCCTGTGGGGAAATAGTGGTAATCGTGCATGGGATTTGTTTGTCAGAGGCAGCGATTGCGTTTGCTACAGCTTTAGACAGTCCGCCGCAGCACGGAACCATCATGCGCACCAGATGAATGCTTTTAATTTTATTTGATGTAAAAATTTCAGTCAGCTTTTCACTATAGTCACCGTCATCAAGTTTTGGACATCCAATTAAAGTGATTCGTCCTTTAATGAAATCCTCATGGAAACGGCTGTAAGAATAAGCTGTACAGTCAGCAGCAATTAAAAGATCGGCATCATTAAAATAAGGAGCATTTACAGGAACAAGCTTAATCTGAATAGGCCACTGGGACAGGGCAGATGAACCGACAGCATCCAGATCGCGTGAAGCAGAGCTCGGGCAGGCATGAGCCGGAGCCTGCTGTGTAAAAGATTGAGCGCGAGAACCAGGACAGCCGGTGTGAACTGGCGCATCAGTTAATTTCAGCCCAGAGATAATGGAGGAAGTGGCAGCAGCTGGTGTTTTCACATTTGTTGTTTTCGCAGCTTTTTCTAGCTTAGCAGCTTCCACAGCAGCCGCATCATATGCTGGCGCCTCACGTGTCACAAACGAAATCGCGTCCGCAGGACATGCTGGAAGACAGTCGCCAAGACCATCACAGTAATCCTCCCTCATCAGCTTTGCTTTTCCATTAACCATCGCAATCGCACCCTCGTGGCAGGCATCTGCACAAAGACCACAGCCAATGCATTTTTCTTCATCAATATGTATAATCTGTCTAATCATATAAATTCTCCAATCCTAGGTTTTTTACACACTTACAGTTCACGGATAAAACAATATTTACGGCATAGCCCTAAGGTGAATGGATTTCACGAGCCGGACACTTGGAGCAGGTCTTTCAAAGTAATGTATAATAAGAAAGAACATAAAAGGAACCTGCGGAGTTTGGTCCGGCGACGAAACCATTGCACCGAAGGGCTTTCGTAACATAGTTTCGCGAACAGTAACACTACACATTTATAGTACCCAGAAAAAGGACTTTTTGCAATGGTATTTTTTGCATTTCTATGCTACAATGATCTAAGCAAAAACAGAAAGGTGGATGTGAAAATGGATTATCAGAAATGGGCGCAGGAGGTTGCGCAGAAAATCAAGATAAAGGAGCTTGAGGTTGCAAAACGAAACCGTGGAAAAATTCCATACACGGCAGAAAATGGTGCGTGGAATGATTGCTCTGGTGAAAAAATCGGCTGGTGGACAAATGGCTTCTGGGGCGGTATGATGTGGCAGCTCTACAAGGCAACTGGAGAGGAAATTTACCGTGAAAATGCAGAGGAGACTGAGGAAAAGCTGGATGCGGCGCTGAATAATTACTGGGTTATGGATCATGACAGCGGATTTCGCTGGTTGCCGACGTCTGTTGCCAAGTATCGTCTGACTGGTGACAAAAAGTCCGAAAACAGAGCTCTGATGGCTGCGTCTAACCTGGCAGGACGCTTTAATCCAGCAGGAAACTTTATTGTTGCATGGAATGGAAATGTTGATCCGAGAAGAAATGGATGGGCAATAATTGACTGTACAATGAATCTTCCACTTTTATATTGGGCGTATGATCAGACAGGAGATCCGAGATATTACCACATCGCAACAAAGCATGCAGATACTGCAATTAAGGCATTTATCCGCGAGGATGGCTCTGCGAGACATATTGTTGAGTTTGACCCGGTAACAGGTGACATTAACCGTTCCTACGGTGGTCAGGGCTATGCGAAGGGTTCTTCCTGGACAAGAGGTCAGAGCTGGGCGTTGTATGGCTTTACTTTAAGTTTTCTTCATACAAAGAAGGAGCGCTATCTGGATACTGCAGAGAAGGTAGCAGATTACTTTATTTCCTGTATTCCAGAGAGCGGCTTGATTCCGGTTGATTTTCGTCAGCCGTCTGACTGCAGCTGGGAGGATGATATCGCAGCAAGCGTGGCAGCGTGTGGTCTGATTGAGCTGTCTAAGGTGGCAAAAGAGTGGAAAAAGAAAACTTATCTGGATGCAGCAGTTCGCATGTTAAAGGCGCTTGACGAAAAGAGCTGCAGCTATGATATAAAGACAGACTATTTGCTAGAGCGCTGCACTGCAGCTTACGGTGATGAGAAACATAACTTCCCGATTGTATACGGTGATTATTATTATATAGAAGCAATTTGGAAGCTGACAGGAGAAGAATTGTTCATCTGGTAAAAATGGGAGGAAAATAATCATGGCATTTGTACCAAAAACATTGGATTACACAGTAAGCCCATATACGGGACTGACACGTCAGTCTTGGATTGAGGCAGGAACGTATCTATTAGAGGGCGTATTTCAAAACATTGCTCACTTTGAGGATCCAGTTGTTATGCCTCGAAAAGAGACAAAGGTAACTTACCCACACAGCGCTGACGCTGTATGGGAGTTTAAGGCAGAGTATTTTGAGGGACTTGCACGTTCCTTCTTTATCGCAGCACCGCTGATTCACGACAATCCAGACCTGAATCTGTGCGGTTATTCCATTCGCGATTATTACAAGTCACATGTACTTCGTGCATGTACAAAGGGCGATCCAGTCTCAGTAGGTCGCTATGAGGAGCTTCAGGAGATGGCTGGCGATTACAACAGAGCTTTTCAGCAGACAGTAGAGACATGTGCACTTGTCATTTGTCTGTGGGTTTGCAAGGAGGAGATCTGGGATACATACACAAAGGAAGAAAAGGATGTAATCGCTGAATTTTTAAGAGGTTATGCAGATGGAAATACAGTTCCGCAGAACTGGCGTCTGTTTAATATGCTCGATATGGCTTTCCTTGACATGGAAGGCTACGAGATTGATGAAGAGATCATGCTTGATCATGCACAGAGCATTCTTGCCTACTATGCAGGCGATGGCTGGTACAGAGATGGTCATTCATTTGACTACTATTCCTGCTGGGCATTTAATGTGTATGCACCAATATGGAATTTGTGGTATGGCTATGAGAAGCAGCCGTATATCGCAGCAAAGTTTGAGGAGCACTCCAATAAATTGATGGAAACATATGCCGATTTCTTTGACCGTGACGGATTCACCAATATGTGGGGCAGAAGCAATATTTACCGTAACGCAGCAACAAGCGCTTTTGACGGCAACTTAATGCTTCATAACAGCACAGCCGATCCAGGTCTGGCAAGACGTATTTCTTCTGGCTCTTTGCTTCAGTTTATGACAAGAGATGACTTCTTATTTAAGGGTGTTCCAACACTTGGATTTTATGGTCAGTTTACACCTCTTGTTCAGGGCTACTCATGTGCAGAATCTCCATTCTGGCTTGGCAAGGCATTTCTTTGTCTGCATCTGCCGGCAGATCATCCATTCTGGACAGCAATAGAAAATAATGGTACTTGGGAGACACTTGGAAGCAAGGACACCAAGGTTACATCATTAAATGGACCGGCACTTTGCTTCTCAAATCATCAGGCAAATGGTGAGACTATTCTTCGTACTGGAAAAGTTGTAAAGAATAAAAAAGATGAGCATGGCATGTGGAATTATTCAAAGCTTTGCTTTAACACCAAATATCCGTGGGAGGCAGCTGTTGCACCAGATATCGAAGCACAGCAGTATGTTCTTTATGATGGTGTTTCAGATGAAATTAAAAAGGGCAATGTAACATATTGGCATGGTCTTAAAAATGATGTGTTATATCGCCGTCAGTTCTTTAACTATGATTTAGAACATGAGTGTCATTGGATTCAGGCAATGAATCTGGCAGATTTTACAGTGCCTTATGGTGTTATACGTGCAGATAAGCTTCGTCTGTTTAGCTGTCCGATTCGCCTGACACTTGGCTCCTATGGTTTCCCAGACAATGGAACACAGATCATCGAAAAGACTGCAGATGGTGCAAAGGCAATCATCTTAAAGGGGCATGATCATACCGGAAGAGAAAAGCAGATGGCAATGACGATTTATGATGGATGGGATGAGCTAGAGATTGTTAAGAGCACAGGAACAAATCCAGATTCAGAAAACTCTATCGTGATTTACTCAAAGACTGCAAGAGAAAAGAAATATGGCTATCAGCCGTATGTACTTATTTCACAGATTATCACAAAGGAAAGTCTTGAGGATTTCACAGATGATGAGATTTTCCCAATTGAAAAAGTACATTATACAGATACGAAGAAGTGCGGAGGCTACGGCCCTGTAACCATTACACTAAAGGATGGAACAACACGCACTATTGATTTTGAAGGTATTGAGGGACAGCTGATTAGATAAGCTGGGAGCTTGACGCTGTTTATGTAACGAGAGCCACGAGGTATACCGACTGGCTCTCGAAAAGAGATAAGTGTAACAGAAAGAAGGCATAAAAATGCGTTTTTATACAGGAAAATTAGAAGGAAAACAGCAGCTTTTTGTAGGCTTTGAGAAAGATCCTTTTTTATATAAAATAGAAGATTACGGCATGAAATTTGCCGATATGACTGAGCTTGTATGCACGATTACTGATGAGCAGAAGGCTAGGCTTTTAAATGAGAGAGAGGGTAAGCGTGCCTATGCGTTAGATGAAATTCAGATTTTACCACCGATTGTGCGCCCAAGACAAGATGTGGTGTGTCTTGGAATCAATTATTCTGAGCATGCAAAGGAAGCAAGTGCATTTTCTAAAGAAGCATTCACAAAGGACAAGCCATACACTATTTATTTTTCAAAGCGTGTAAGTGAGGCTGCTGGAGATAAGGAGACGATTCCAAGCTATAAAGGCTTAGTGGACAGTTTGGACTATGAGGCAGAGCTTGGCGTTGTGCTTGGCAGGGATGCAAAGGGCGTAAAGGCAGAGGATGCAGAGAAATTCATCTTTGGCTATACGATCATTAATGATTTCAGTGCGCGCAATTTGCAGACACGTCATAAGCAGTGGTATCTTGGAAAGAGCCTTGACAAGCTGACTTCTATTGGCCCATGTATCGTGACAAAGGATGAGATCGGCAATGTTGCAGATCTTGGAATCAGAAGCTATGTAAACGGTGAGCTTCGCCAAAACAGTAACACAGGATTCATGATTCAGACAATCGGTGGTGCAGTTGAAGAATTGAGCGAGGGAATGACGCTTCTTGCAGGAACATTGATTGCGACAGGAACACCTGCTGGTGTGGGAATGGGCTTTAATCCACCGAAATTTTTAAAGACAGGAGATAAAGTGATCTGCGAGATAGACAAGATCGGACGTCTTGAAAATACAATTGGAGAATGAATTATTGACAGAAAAAGAAGACATAATTAGAAAGAAGATCTTATGAAAAACAACAAAAAATATGAAATAGATATGACAAATGGCACGATCATGGACAAACTCATTACATTTTCGCTGCCACTTATGCTGTCAGGCATTTTACAGCTGATGTTTAATGCTGTGGATATTATCGTGGTGGGACAATTCAGCGGCAGCCGACCGTTAGCAGCAGTCGGCTCAACGAGTGCGCTGATAAATTTGTTTACTAACTTTTTTATCGGTATTTCACTTGGAACTAATGTGCTGGCTGCACGTTTTTTTGCTTCCGGCAAGATAAAGGAAATGTCTGATACAGTCCATACTTCAATTCTTTTTGCTGCAATAAGCGGTGTTGTGATGATGATTGTAGGACTTTTATTTTCGCGTTTTGCACTTGAACTGATGGAAACACCTGATGAGGTCATTGATATGGCTGCACTTTATTTGAAAATTTATTTTGTCGGTGTGCCATTTTTTATGCTTTATAATTACGGTGCAGCTGTGCTTCGAGCCGTCGGAGATACAAGACGTCCACTAGTCTTTTTAGTGATATCAGGTGCAGTCAATGCCATTTTAAATATGGTATTAGTTATTTTATTTCATCTTGACGTAGAGGGAGTTGCAATTGCAACAGTGATTTCCCAGATGATTTCCTGCGTTCTTGTACTTCGCTGCCTTTGCAAAACAGATGCGTGCTATCAGCTTCATTTTTCAAAGCTGTCAATAAATGGAAAATATTTACGGCAGATTTTTCAAGTTGGAGTGCCAGCAGGAATACAGAGTACTGTAATTAATTTCTCTAATGTACTGCTGCAGTCATCCGTCAACTCATTTGGCTCAATTGCGATGGCAGGCTATACGGCAGCCAACAATTTGCTTGGATTTTTATATACCTCAATCAATGCTGTTACACAGGCGTGCATGAGCTTTACCAGCCAGAATTATGGAGTTAAAAAGACAAAGCGAATGGACCGTGTCCTAGTTGACTGCATCATTTTGTCAATTCTCATAGCAACAGTCATGGGCGGTGCATTTTATGTTTTTGGACCGCAGATATTAAGTGTCTACAATAAAGAGCCGGATGTAATTAAAAGTGGAATGGAAATCCTTTCATTTACAACGCTGACATATTTTTTATGCGGAATAATGGATCTTTTTCCAGGCGCAATGCGTGGAATGGGGCGCTCGGGCGTGCCAATGATTCTATCTATCATAGGAACAGTCGGCACTAGAATCTTTTGGATTTATGTTATCTTTCCAAGAAACCGCGCACTTGACGTATTGTTTATCTCATATCCGATATCATGGGGACTCACAATAGCAATGCAGGTATGCTGCTTTATAATCGTCAGAAGAAAAGTCCACAGAGAGATACAATAATATTTGAAGTTACAGTTCATGCGTCATGCAACGAAAGCCCTTCGGTGTAATGGTTTCGTCGCCGGACCAAACTCCGCAGGTTCCTTTTATGTTCTTTATTATCATACATTACTTTGAAAGACCTGCTCCAAGTGTCCGGCTCGTGAAATCCATTCACCTTCGGGCTTTGCCGCAATATTGGATTATCCATGAACTGTAAACATTTGACGCGGACTTTACATTATTTTTGCAATTCACGGGTTGAAAAACAGAAAGTGAGAGATTATAATAAGGAGTTGTGAAAGCAAACTAATTTTGCTTGTAAATTAGAAATAACGGAGGTGAAGTTTTATGGATGGTTGCGATAGTATAGGGCGAAGTAGAAACTGTAGTGTGAATGATTGCGATACAGCGAAAAGCCGCAGTATTCTGCAATTATCCAAAAACTGATCGTTTTGTATTGCTGTTTGCACTGCAGACACTTTGTCCTTTTTTATCACAATAAATTAATTGGATAAATAAGGAGGCAAAACAATGAAAACATTTAATGACAGCAAAAGCCAGCATCTTGAAGAGCTGGAAGCGCTCATCTCCAGTTCATTAAGTGAGAAAGAGCTGGAAGATCGCCTGTCAGATTATCATGACAATGATATTGCTGAGATTTTGGAAAAGTTGGCGCCTCAGGAGAGACTGCGTTTGTATCGCATCCTTGGTGTAGACCGTACTGCTGAGATTTTTGCATATCTTGATGATGCAGGTCCGTACATGGAAGAGCTTTCACTAGAGAAGGCTGCAAATGTCGTATCTCACATGGACTCTGATGATGCCGTTGACGTTCTCGAGGATATGGACGAGTCGAGAAAGGCTGAGATCGTTAAACGTTTGGATCATGAGACATCAGAGGATGTCAAGCTGCTGTGGTCATATGACGATGATGAGATCGGAAGCTGCATGACCACAAATTATATCTGTATTCACAATGACTTAACTATTCGTCAGGCAATGAGAGAGCTGATTCGTCAGGCTGGCGAAAACGATAATATTTCTACCATTTATGTTGTGGATGAACAGGATAAATATTATGGTGCAATTGACCTTAAGGATTTGATTGTTGCAAGAGATACGGATACGCTTGAAAGCATTATCAGTCGTTCCTATCCGTATTTGCTAGATAACGAAAAGACAGATGACTGTGTCGATCGTATTAAGGAATATGCAGAAGATTCCCTGCCTGTTTTGACACAGGAAGGAAAAATCGCCGGTATCATCACATCTTCTGACGTAGTAGAGATGGTCGATGATGCAATGGGCGATGATTATGCAAAGCTCGGTGGTTTGACTGCAGAGGAAGATTTAAACGAAACAACAGTTGAGAGTATGAAAAAAAGACTTCCATGGCTTGTTGCATTATTATTTTTGGGAATGCTAGTTTCTTCTGTAGTCGGCATGTTCGAAGCAGTTGTAGCAGTTTTGCCAGTTGTCATTTGTTTCCAGTCAATGGTACTTGATATGGCAGGTAACGTCGGAACACAGTCACTTGCTGTTACTATCCGTGTACTTATGGATGAGAATTTAAAGGCAAAGCAAAAGCTTGGTCTAATCTTAAAGGAAGCAAGAATTGGTCTTGCAAATGGTTTTGTGCTTGGTGTGATGACACTTGCTGTACTTGGCATATACATTCATTTCTTTAAGGGGTATGATTGGGGACATGCATTTTTGATAGCGGCCTGCGTTGGCGGTGCGCTCATTACAGCCATGGTAATTTCCAGTATCGTAGGAACAGTTATTCCGATGTTCTTTCATAAAATTCACGTCGATCCGGCCGTTGCGTCAGGACCACTTATCACCACTGTCAATGACCTTGTTGCAGTTATAACGTATTATGGATTGTCACTTATCATTTTAATTGACATGTTTCATATTGCGGGGTAGAGCCACTAGGGACAGATATAGAGCCACCGTACCTGTCCCGGTGGCTCAAAGAAACAGCGTGCATCCCATAGCCTTAAATTCTTCAATTTTCTTTTGAAGAAGTGGAACGGGAACCTCAAGATATTGGCTGCTGCAGTCAATGCAAAAATATGAGGTAGCGCCGCGATTATAAAGTTTTTTGTGGAGGCCAATCTCATCCTTTGTAAGGATGCGGCCGCACTGCTTGCATTTGTTGCAGGCAGCAGTTGAATGAGTAGTATCCATAAGTTTGCCTCAAAATATATTAAATGGGTTACCCTCTGCCAGTATCGTGCTGGCAGGGGGTATTTGTTTTTTTATTATTCAGGGAAAATAAGCTGTGCAATGATTACCTTTGATTCATCAGGAGCGATTTTTGTAGCATAGCTGTCTTCATAGATGCCAAGATCCTCACCAGTGATCGCATCTGTCAGCTGAAGGCGAATGCCAGACTCTGAGTGAATACCAAGATCATCGAAACAGATACCTACATTCTGGGTCCACTGATCCTCAGCAGCAAGATTAAAGAATGCAATCGCAATACGGTTTCCAGACAGAAGCTTTGCGAAGGTGTACTTTCTTGTGTCATCATGATCTACTAAAAATGGTGGGCGGCATTCTTCATCTTGATTGATCTCAATCAGTCCCTTACAGAAGAGGATTTTCTTATTTGCCTCGTCAAGCTTTCTAAGATCAGCACCGATGATAAGCGGAGAGCCTAAAAATGCCCACATTGCGAAGTGCTGCAGATACTGAAGGTCGCTGCAGCCGCCAATTCCTACATTTCCATTTCCGTGCATACCAACGATCAGCATGTCCATATCATTCCAGCAGCCAGGTGCATTGTTTTCCACATTTTCTACCTGACTGATGAAAAGATCCTTGTAGCTCTTTGGACCATCAAAGATATCTCCAGTAGAGCGGTAGCTGTGAGCACCATGAGAGCGCATCCAGCCAGATGGGTCATACATACCCCAGTTGCAGGCTGCAAATAAGATATCGCGTCCAGTGCTGCGAAGTGCCATTGCCATGGTCAGGTAGGCATTCTTTGCATCACCGCTGACAGGAAAATTGCAGAAATCATATTTCAGATAATCAACATCCCACTCAGCAAACTGCTTTGCATCAGAAAATTCATGACCATAGCTGCTTGGATAGCCTGCACAAGTCTTTGTTCCAGCGCAGGAGTACATACCAAACTTTAAGCCCTTTGAGTGAATATAGTCGGCAAGTGCCTTCATACCATTTGGAAACAGTGCCGGGTCAGCAACGAGCTTTCCGTCAACACGCTCACGAAGAGACCAGCAGTCATCAATAATAATATATTCGTAGCCAAGATCACGATAGCCATCCTCTACAATACGGTCAGCCATTTCCTTAATCAGCTGCTCGTTGATTTTGTCTCCGAAAGTGTTCCATGAGTTCCAGCCCATAGGCGGTTTTTTTGCGATCATAATTGTTTCTCCTTTTTAAAATTTATATTTGGATTGCCTTTATAATAAAGGCAAAGTAAGAAAAAAGGAATAACATATCATATTGTTTCCTTAACATATCATCGGATTACATAAAAATGGAGAAAATCTAATTTTCTGGACAAATATATAAAAGTATCCATTGTACAAAATGAAATATTCAGGTATAGTAGAGCTTGGAACAAAACAGGAGGCAAAAAGTATGTTTTATACGTATGCAGTAGGGATAGACAGCCGCCACAGAAAAGACGAAATTGTTTATCATTATGAAAAAAGACAGCACTATATTTTAATCTATACAAGAACAACAGCTCAGTTTCAGATTGATGATGAGGAGATTCCGGTAAAAAAGGGAACACTTCTTTTGATCAGTCCAGATAAGCGTGCATCTTATACAGGAGTTTGGGAGGGCTACTGCGATGACTGGATCAATTTTTATGATCCAGACAATCAGCTTGCAAATTTTCGGATTCCGATAAATAAACCAGTAAGCCTCCAGGAAAATATTCCAGTGTCTCAATATATGCAGCTGATGATGAATGCATTTCATTCAGGAATGGCACAGCGTGACAATGTTCTGTCACAGCTTATGATGGCCTTCTTTACATTGATCGATAATTACTTAAATTCATCGCTTCCGCAGATTGCACACTATCAAAAGCTTTTGGAGCTTCGAGAGGAAATCTATGCAAATCCGGCACGTCCATGGTCAATACAGGAGCTGGCAGATCAGGTTAGCTTAAGCCCTGCTTATTTCCAGGATCTTTATAAAAAGGCGTTTCAGGTATCATGTGGGGCTGATATTATTCAGAGCCGCATCGATCAGGCCAAACGAATGCTGGCACAGACAAACCTGACGATGGAAGAGATTGCAGACAGATGTGGTTATAACAGTCCAGTGCATTTCTCAAGACAGTTTCGCAAGTGTACAGGATATGCACCATCCAAGTGGCGTGAGAATACGCTGGGAGAAAATATGGTGGTTACAGATCATGGATAAACCAATATTTTGCCTGTAATAATTAGAAAGTGGAAGAAGTGTATTTTTGTAAATATATAGCTGAATGCTTATAAATAAAAAATCTACGATTCATGGATTGTCATGAGAGAAAGTCTTTGCTATAGTTGAAGCAAAAAGATGGAGGTGATCCTCAAATGACAATGGCAGAACAAATTATTAGGGCAAGAAAAAAAGCTGGATTAACACAACGTGAACTTGCAAAACAGCTTAATGTCACCAACAAGGCTGTCTCACGGTGGGAGACTGGTGGCGGAATGCCAGACATTATTCAGCTGGTGCCGTTATGCCGTGTACTTGATCTTTCTCTTCAGGAGCTTTTGGATGGTGTTGAGGAGGGGCTCGGAAAGCAGTTTATCAGCAGTCTTTTGATTCGGCAGATGGATGAGAACAAAAACATTAATACAGAAACGTCAAATGATCATGTTTTTATACGTCCTCAGATACACAGGCAGATGCCAACCTCTACATATATTTTTGGGCATAATCTTGAGCATACACGTGCTTGTATATATGGTGGACTGAGTGCGCAGGTTCTTCGAAATCGCAAATTTGCAGGAAAACCATCAGGAAGTGATGGCTGTGCGGCAGAGTGGATTCCGATAGGAGCTGAGCATACGCTGTATGTGCTTGATTCTGATAATGGCCCACAGACATCGGTTGCTTATACGCATCATAAGGAGATAGGAAAAGAAATGATGGGTACGGGCAAAATGAATCGCAGAAATGAGTGTCAGGCGCTTGATGTACAGCTGTTAAAGGAAAATCATATTTGCGGAATTAGACAGGAAAAACTCGACTTGAGAGCGTGCGAATATAAATTGCGCATCATTGCAAAAACAAGTGAATTAGTGGAAATTCGTGTAGCATTGATGGAAAACGGCATAGAAGATACAAATGGATCGACATATAGCTTTACCCTTCATCCGGGTGATTGGCAAAAAGAGAACTTTTCAATGCACATTCCGAAGGCAGGAATGTATTCTCTAAGTATTACATTTTCAAAACGTGCAAGGGTTACATTTGGTGTACTCTCTATGCTGCCATTTGATCATTTTCATGGAATGAGGCGTGATGTGATCGAATGTATGAAAGAGATTGGCGTCAGTATGCTTCGTTGGCCTGGAGGCAATTTCGCAGGAGAGTACCGCTGGCAGGATGGACTGCTTGATGCTGATGAGCGTGCACCATTAGAGGCCTACATGGAAAATGAGACACAGCCCTATACAAATGGATATGATTACAACGAAGTTGGAATTGATGAATTTATTGCGCTATGCCGTGAGATCGGTGCAGAGCCATTTCTGACAATCAATTTGGCAAATGCATCTCCAGAAGAAAATGCAGCATGGGTGGAGTATTGCAATGGGGCGGATGATACACGTTACGGGCAGCTTCGCGCACAGCGTGGACATAAGGATGCCTATCAGGTTCGGTATTGGTCTCTCGGAAATGAGATGGGATATGGCCACATGGAGGGGCCAATGACACCAGGGCAATATGTAATGCTTGCTCGCAGGCAGATGAGAGCGATGCTAGATGTTTCGCCAGATTTACAGTTGTTTTCATCTGGCCCATATCCAAGTGAAGAATGGGGAACGAAGTCAGCAAAGGAGCTTGCAGAGAATGTTAAATATGCATCCCTTCATCACTATACCTACGTGCCACTAGATTATTCATCGGATGAGGCTGCGAAAAATACCTGCCAGGCAATCATGGATGCACCAAAAGAGGCATATCGTCTTATAAAGGAAATGAGAACATGTCTGGGCAATAATATACATATTTCATTTGATGAATGGAATTGCTGGTACGCATGGTATCGTCCATCATCCGCAGCAGAAGGGTTGTATGCAGCGGGAATGCTTCAGTTGTTTCTTAATGAATCAAACGCAATGGATATGCCAGTATGCTGCTATTTTCAGCCGATTAGTGAGGGAGCTATCGAAATAAAAGGTAATCATTGTCGACTGACAGCAACAGGACAGGTATTTTCCATGTTGAAAGCGCATTGTGGAGGCAGCTTATGCCCATCTTTGAAAAATAACAGTGTGGCTGCAACAATAAAAGATAATATATTGACAATATCGATGATTCATACTGGACAGGAAGAACCGCGTGTATTTAAGATTCAAATAAGGGGAGATCTACTTGATGCAAAACTATTGAGTACAGATTCGCTTCTTCCACATTCGAGATTTGAAGAAAAAATACTTTCTGTTTCAGAGACAGATGGCATATTTGAGGTTGTGCTTCCGCCATGCAGCGTTGCGTGTGTTAAGTTTCGTGTATGACAAAAAGAAAGAGAGGAGTTTAGCTATGAGATTATATTATCAGCCGAAAGGATATTGGTTTGGAGACTGCATGCCATTTGGCAAGGGGGATACGTTTTATTTGTTTCATCAAAGGGATACAAGAAAGCCGTGTCCATTTGGAGAGCCATTTGGATGGGATTTGGCTACAACAAAAGATTTTGTAACATATGAGGATTGTGGCACAGCAATTTTACGCGGAGATGATACAAAACAGGATCAGTTTATATTTGCCGGAAGTGTTTGTGAGGATCGGGATGGTGTTTATCATGCATTTTATACCGGTTTTAATCGTGACTATCCAAAACAAGGGAAACCGTCACAGGTGCTGATGCACGCAATCAGTCATGATTTAAAGAACTGGGAAAAGACAAACGATGCAGTGACCTTCACACCGCAGCCAGGGTATGATCCAGATGACTGGCGTGACCCATTTGTGCTTTGGGATGACGAGGAAAATCAGTATATTCTGATTCTTGGAACGCGTCTTGCCGGGGATAAGCACAGACAGACTGGAAGAACTGTCTATTTTACATCTACAGATTTAACTAATTGGACATTTGAAGGCGATTTTTGGGCACCGGATCTTTTTACAATGCATGAGATGCCAGATTTGTTTAAAATTGGAGAGTGGTGGTATTTGATTACAACTGAATATTCACATGCGTCAAAGCAGGTGTACAGAATGGCAAAGAGTCTTAAGGGACCGTGGATTGCGCCAGAGGATGATGGTTTTGATGGCAGAGCGTATTATGCAGGAAGAACATTTGAACTAAATGGACAGCGAATCATTTTTGGATGGGTGCCAAGCCGTGCAAATGAGACAGATAGCGCACATTTAACGTATGATGAAAATTCCGACAATGAGCAGTTTATCTGGGCAGGTACTTTTGTGGCACATGAGATTTACCAAAGGGAAGATGGAACACTTGGCTGTCGAGTGCCTCAGACTGTATGGGATGCATTTAAAGAGAAAACAGTGCTTGCTGACGAAACACTAAAAAGAGAGTCTGGACGAGTGACAAAGCAGGTTGTATCAAATGCAGGAGACTGCTATCGTTTTGAGACAACTGTGACTGTAAAGGATGGATTGCGCTCATTTTCAGTAGGCCTTAGAGATAACGAGGAAACGGGTGTCAGCTATTGCTTTACCGTGCTGTGTGCACAAAATAGAGTGATCTTTGAGAAGGTACCAAATTGGCCGTGGCCACAGATGAACAATATTGGTTTGGAACGCCCAGTGCATCCAAACGAGGATGGAACATATCATATTCAGATCATAGCAGATGACACAATTGCGACATTGTATATCAATGGCGTTGCGCTGAATGCGCGCATGTATACTCAGCCGGGAGATGGTATTGTGCTGGCCGCAGAAGATGGAACAGCTGCATTTAAGGATATGTCCTTTGCGAAGTTTCCACTTAAGTGATAAATTCTTAAAAGATGCAAAAGAAACAGAAAACAAAATAGAAAAGACAGATTCTTTCGTTCCATTTGCTCACTATGAGGGCAAAGAACAGATCATTGATCCGTCCCTGTACGACGAAGAAAAGGGAATCTATCAGGGAGAACCACATCATGCACTGGTATGGCCGGATGCGGACAGCAATGACACAACACTTATCTTTAATCCGGCGCGGAATTATCACAGTAAGTCAGTAAATCGAAAAGCAAAACATGCATAAAAATATTTAGAAAGAAAATGCGCTCGCGGTGATGATACCGGAGCGCATTTTCTTTCTTTTGGGAATTAGGAATTATTGGATTTTCATAGCGGTAAGTAAGTCTTTTTATCGTATTTATTATATATATTATACGATTTGCTTATTTAATAAACTTTACGTTAGGATAGATATCCTGCTTTGCTTCTTCCTTCTTTTCATTGAAGGTAATCTTGTTCTCCTCAAAGAGGTTTCTGCCCTGTGCGTCGATGGATACGATAAGAGGACCAAATTCCTTTACCTTGCAGCACCAGAGTGTCTCAGGCATTCCAAGCTCATCCCAGTGATGCTCTGCAATACGCTCAACCTCAGTTGCAGCAACAACAGCACATCCAGCCGGAAATACACAGTGGATTGCACCAAATTCCTTGCAGGCGCGCTCAGTATTTGGTCCCATGCCGCCCTTTCCAACGATGACTCTCACGCCAGTGTGCTGAGTAAACTCATACTCAAACTTTTCCATACGCATGGAAGTAGTCGGGCCAACGGATACCATCTCGTACTCATCCTCAGTGCCTTCCTTCTTGCGGACAATCGGGCCAGCGTGGAAGATTGCCTTGTTGCGAACCTCATACGGAAGTTCTCTGCCATATTCAACTAGGCGGCGGTGAGCAACATCACGGCAGGTCATAAGATCGCCGTCTAACCATACAATGTCACCGATCTTAATATCAGCCAAATCTTCTGCACTTACAGGTGTAACGAGAACCTTCTTGTCTCCTCTGATTTCTATCATAATTCTTTCCTCCGTTTTCAAAATTCTAAGTTTGAATCTAAATCTGCTTGCAGTCTATTTCTTATGCATTAAACTTCCATGTGGAGTGAGTATCGCAGGTAACGGTCAGGTCTGGGTTTACTACGATATGACCGCGGCGGTGAGACCAGCATCCAACATTTACGGCAACACCGATTGTAGATGGATGACGAGCAGTATTCTCAATATTTACACCCATAACAGAGTACTTTCCGCCCATACCCTGCGGTCCAAGGCCAATCTTATTGATGCCATCCTCTAACAGTTGCTCCATCTTTGCTGCATTTGCATTGTCATTGTGGGAGCCGATTGGACGCATCAGCGCCTTCTTGGAGTTTAATGCTGCGGTCTCAATGGAAGTTCCAACACCGACACCGACAAGCAGCGGAGGACATGCGTTTAATCCATAGCTGGTCATCTGATCAAGAACAAAATCAGTGATACCTTCATAACCTGCACCTGGCATCAGAACCATTGCCTTACCTGGAAGGGTGCAGCCGCCGCCTGCCATATAAGCGTAGATTTCGCACTTGTCGCTGTTTGGAACGATATCCCACC
The DNA here is from genome assembly GCF_020687335.1 of Anthropogastromicrobium aceti. Classification (NCBI taxonomy): domain Bacteria; kingdom Bacillati; phylum Bacillota; class Clostridia; order Lachnospirales; family Lachnospiraceae; genus Anthropogastromicrobium; species Anthropogastromicrobium aceti. The sequence continues at coordinate 69,254 of NZ_JAJEQN010000010.1, read as the reverse complement.
ATACAGTCGGGGTACCCTTACCAACATTTTTCTTTGTGTTGTACTCGTCAAAGGTTTCAACAGAATTGTGACGAAGCGGAGCAGCGAATGTAGCCTGTACGACAGCTTCCTTTAAAAGGACTTCCAGCTCATTGATGTATGGGAAATTGGTTCCGCACTTCAGCCAGAACTGAAGAACGCCGGTATCCTGACAGCTTGGACGATCTAACTGAACAGCCAGCTTCTGATTCTTTGTCATAGTCTCATAGAGAACTTTTGGCAGAGGAGCAGTTTCCTTGGAACCCAGTTCCTCAAGCTTTGCTACTACGTCATCCGGAAGCTTCTTGCTGATGTGATCAACAAAGCTTGCTACCATATCTGTAAGCTGTTTTACTTCATTTTCGTTTGTCATAATTGATTACCTCCATTTAAATTAGTAAGATTAGTGCTTTCTGTGTTTTAAATTGCTATGGAACAAAATTATATATCTATTTTAATAGATAATTACGGGTAGAATGGAAACAGGATTGGCAGTAAAACCATGCAGACCACAAATGAGAATCCAATAAGTGGAAGGCCTGATTTTACATAATCCTTGAAGCGATAGCCGCCAAGTCCTATAACCATGGTGTTTGCCGGCATACCGATCGGTGTTGCGTAGGCACAGGAGCCTGCGATAACAGTAGCGATGACAACAGCACGCGGGTCAGCGCCCACATTGTTGGCAAGAGACACAGCGATTGGAACCATAAGAGCAGTTGTCGCGGTATTTGACATAAAGTTTGTTATTGTACATGTAACGATAAAAATAACAAGAAGCAATATCATTGGATCAGGATTTGTACCTAAAAATCCAACAATTTTGTCAGCAATCAAATTACCGGCACCTGTAACATCAAGTGCTTTTGCCAGTGCGAGAGAACCACCAAAGAGCAGTACCACCTCTAAATCAATGGACTTAAGTGCAGTCTTTTCATCAATTACTTTTGTTACAACTAGGATTACAGCACCAATACATGATGAGAGCTGGATGCTGACACCGATTTCGTCCTCAAAAATCATAGCGATGATAACTGCGACCAGTACAGCAAGTGATACAGTTTGCTTCCACTTTGGAACATTGCTGAAATCCGTTTGAGTCTGAACTGCTCCTACCGTTTCTGTCTTCTTTGGAAGAAAACGATAGCCAAGACAGGCAAAGTAGATGATTCCAAGAATCAGCATCGGGACACCGACTGGAGCATACATGAAAAAGCTTGTTGGAAGCCCCATTTCCTGTAATGCATTGACACCCATCAGATTACCAGGTGCTCCGATGATGGAAAGGTTTCCACCGAGCGCTGCGGCAAATACAAGTGGCATCAAAAGTCGGCTTCTGGAATAGCCGGACTCATCTGCGATTCCGCATACGACAGGAATCAGCACGGCAGCTGTTCCTGTGTTGGATAATAAACCTGACATCACACCGACGATCACCATTATCGCGATGATAAGTGTTTTTTCAGTCTTGGCAAATTTGGTAACGATACCTCCGATTTTGTTTGCCATGCCTGTTTCGAATAATGCCTGCCCCACTACGAACATACCGACACAAAGGATTACATTGCTGTTGACATACTGTGCAAAGGTGGTTGATGCATCTAACACACCGGTCAGCGTCAGACCAAGCGCACAGATTGTTGCGGTAAGACCGAGCGGGATTTTTTCGAGTATGAAGCTCACAATTGCGAATGCAAGAAACAGCAGGGCAATGGTTGTTTGAGACATTCTGAAATCTCCCTTCCATTTGTTTGTTAAATTTTTCACTTCTGAAATGTGTCGGCCGCCGCATTTCTTTTGCTGATTTCATTATAGGGCGGTGCAACCTAAAACACAACTTGACAGAAAATATGACCGCATACGTTTTTTTTATGACCTCAAAACGGGTGGCTGATTTTTAGATAGTTTTACTAATAGACCTGTCAAAAATAACTATAGAAATCACAAAGTAGATATGGTATCTTTATAGCAGAGTGCCCAAATGCGTATTTTGTATCGTTTTTTGGGAAAAAAGAGAAAGGATTGATAGAGCATGACACTGAATCAACTGCGCTATTTTTGCACGGCAAGCCGCTGTCACAGCATAACAAAAGCAGCAGAAGAACTGTATGTCACGCAGCCGACGGTATCTGTTGCCATCCGTGATTTAGAGATCGAGTTTGGAATAAATTTATTTTCGAGGAAGGGAAATCAGCTGATGCTTACTGTGGAGGGCGAGGCACTTTATAAAAAGGCAGTCTATATTTTGCAGTACTGTGATGAATTGCAGGCAGACTGTTCAAGTACATTGCGTGTGCGTCCGCCAGTCCATATCGGCATACCACCAATGTTAAGCACTGTATTTTTTCCAGAACTGTTAGAGGCATTTCAGGCAGAACATCCAGAAATTCCAGTTGTACTTGAAGAATATGGTTCCGTCCGCGCCTGTAGTCTGGTGCAGGATGATACACTTGATTTTGCACTTGTCAACATGGAACAGTACAACATCGACAAGTTTAATAACATTATTCTCGCCGATGATCAGATCGTATTTTGCGTGAGCAAAGATCATCCATTAGCGCAGAAAGAATCTGTCACAACACAGGAAATGTCAAAGGAAAAGCTGATTTTTTTTAATGCGGACTCGGTGCAGAACCAGCTTTTGAAGCTTCGCTTTGAACTCGATGGCTGTACGCCGTCCATTATCATGAAAAGCAGTCAAATTTACACCACGTTGCAATTTATTAAATCAAAGAAGTACGGCTGCTTTTTTTATTCCTGTATGACTGATAAGTTCTCAGGCGTAGTCGGAATTCCGCTTGCAACGCCGATCCGTGTCAAGATTGGAGTGGTGTGGAAGAAGGGCAAATACATTAGTAATGATATGCAGACGCTCTTGAACTTTACGAAAAATTATTATAAGAAGCATCCGCTAATTACCGAGAGAGATTCGTAACGTCGAGGTACCCTTCATAAACTTCCGGGTAGTCATAAAAAAGATCAAAAGAAAAATAAAAAATGTCTACTTGACAAATAGGAAAATGCGTTGTATAGTAGCGCTATAATTAAATAACAAAGTAACACTTCAAACCGTTGAAGCGGAGATAAAAATAAGAAATGCGCAGTACAGAGAGTTTGGGATGCTGAGAACCAGACAGAGAGCAGCTTATTAAATGGACCGCTGAGGGTATGGTCAAAGGCGTAAGCCAAGTATTCCATAACGTGTGCGCATACGTTAGTTGCGAGGGATATGCTGGTATCCTAAAAAGAGCCCTGAAAAGGGAAACAAGGTGGCACCGCGGAAAGTAGAATTTTATCCGTCCTTGGCAGATTCATAATAATGAGTCTGTCAGGGACTTTTTTTGTTATACCAAGTTTCCAAAGTCAAAAACGTTTGTGCTTGCACGATAAGTTTTATGACCTTGGAGTAGGTATATAGAAAATAAAAGGCTCCGCATACCGGCATGACAGCAAAGGAGGATCACAATGCAGATTATTACATCACTAGAAGAATTAAGACAAAAAGCAGTTGGATATCGTGCCGTACCGGTTGCAGGAGAACTGTTTTCAGATGTGCGAACACCAATCGAGGTCTTACGTATATTAAAAAATGTCAGCAGCCACTGCTTTTTATTTGAGAGTGTGGAAAATCAGGAAATTTGGGGACGATACACATTTCTTGGATTTGACCCGAAAGAAGAGATTGCATTTACAGGAGGCAAAAATCCAAGAGGACGAATTGAAGAAGTTTTAAAGGAATATAAAAGTCCGCGCATGGAAAAACTTCCTTCCTTTACAGGAGGATTAGTCGGTTATTTTTCTTATGATTACGTAAAGTACAGTAATCCAAAGCTAAAGCTTGATGCGAAGGATGAGGAAGGCTTTAAGGATGTCGATGTGATGCTTTTTGATAAGGTCATTGCATTTGACAATGTAAAGCAAAAGATCATTATCATGGTGACAGTCAAGACAGACGAGCTTGAGAAAAATTATGAAAAAGCTGTACAGACAATAAAGAAAATTGCAAAGCTGATCATTCGCGGAGATATGAAAAAAGAGCAGCCGGGATATTTAAAAACAGAATTTAAGCCGCTGTTTCAGAAAGATGAATATTGCAGGATGGTAGAAAAAGCAAAAGAATATATCTATCAGGGAGATATCTTTCAGGTCGTGCTTTCTAACCGTTTGGAAGCTGAGTATGAAGGAAGCCTGTTAAACACCTACCGTATCATGAGAACTACAAATCCATCACCGTATATGTTCTATTTTAGCAGCGATGATATGGAGGTAGCAGGAGCTTCACCAGAGACACTTGTTAAATTAGAAAATGGTGTGCTTCATACATTTCCGCTCGCAGGAACAAGGCCAAGAGGAAAGGACAGACAGGAAGATCTGGCACTTGAAAAAGATTTGCTTGCTGATGAAAAGGAATGTGCAGAGCATAACATGCTTGTTGACTTAGGACGAAACGACATTGGAAAGATCAGCAAGTATGGCACTGTTGAAGTAGAAGAATATATGCAGGTGCTTCGCTACTCACATGTTATGCACATCGGTTCAACTGTCAGGGGACAGATTAGAGATGATAAGACAGCGCTTGATGCTGTAGAGGCAGTACTTCCAGCAGGAACACTTTCAGGAGCACCAAAATATCGTGCAATGGAAATCATAAATGAACTGGAAAATAATAAGAGAGGCATTTATGGCGGTGCAGTTGGTTATCTTGATTTTACTGGAAATTTAGATACTTGTATAGGAATCCGTTTGGCGTACAAGAAAAATGGGAAGGTATTTGTCAGGTCAGGGGCAGGAATAGTGGCAGACAGCATTCCAGAAAAAGAATTTCAAGAGTGCATAAATAAGGCAAAGGCGGTAGTAGAAGCCATAAAAAAAGCACAGCAGATGGCAGCTTATGAGGAAAAGGAGAACGATGATGATATTATTGATTGATAATTATGACAGCTTTTCCTACAATCTATATCAGTTAATCGGTACGATTGAGCCAGATATCAAAGTCATCCGAAATGATGAGATGACAGTCAAGGAAGTAAAAGCATTAAATCCACAGCTTATAATCCTTTCTCCGGGACCGGGACGCCCAGATCAGGCAGGTATATGTGAGGAAGTAGTAAAGACGCTTGGTCCGAGTATTCCAATTTTAGGTGTGTGCCTTGGCCATCAGGCAATCTGCGAAGCCTATGGCGGCAAAATCATTCACGCAAAGAAGCTGATGCATGGAAAGACTTCAATCGCACGTTTAGACAGATCAGGAGTTTTATTTAAAGAAATGGATGCGGAGATTAAAGTTGCAAGATATCATTCGCTTGAAGCTGATCCAGATACGCTGCCGGCTGAGCTTTTTGTGACAGCAATGGCAGATGGTGAAATCATGGCAGTCGAGCATGAAAAGTATCCGGTTTATGGATTGCAATTTCATCCAGAATCAATCCTCACACCAAAAGGAATTGATATTTTACGAAACGTAGTAGAGAGTATAAGAAAATAGAAAAAAATAGAAGAACATAAATATATATAGCAACAGACAGCAGCAAGCAACAACAGACAGCAAGGGAGATAACGCTATGATAAAAGAAGCAATCGCAAAACTGATAAAGAAAGAAAACCTGACGACAGAGATGATGGAGCAGGTTATGGAAGAAATCATGACAGGAGAGGCAACTGATGCACAGAAGGCATCTTTCCTTACCGCAATGACGATGAAAGGTGAGACAATCGATGAAATTACATCAGCGGCAAAGGTCATGAGAAGCCACTGTGAGAAGTTTTTGAACGATATGGATGTATTGGAGATTGTTGGAACTGGCGGAGACGGTGCAAACACGATCAACATTTCGACCATCGCATCAATTATTGTATCATCGACAAAAATACCGGTTGCAAAGCACGGAAACCGTGCAGCATCAAGTAAATGCGGCACAGCAGACTGCCTTGAGGCACTTGGAGTAAACATAAATCTCTCTCCAGCTGAAAGCGCTATACTTTTAAAGGAACATAACATGTGCTTCTTATTTGCTCAGAAATATCATCCGGCAATGCGCTTTGTAGGTTCAGTCAGAAGAGAGATCGGTATTCGCACAATATTTAATGTGTTAGGACCTCTGGCAAACCCAGCAGGTGCTTCCATGCAGCTGCTTGGCGTATATAGTGAGGCGCTTGTAGAACCGCTTGCAAGAGTCCTTTATAACCTGGGTGTTAAGCGTGCAATGGTTGTTTATGGTCAGGATGGCATGGATGAGATTTCGCTAAGTGCACCGACAACAGTGTGCGAGGTAAGAAACGGAAGCTTTAAGAGTTACGTAATTACACCAGAGCAGTTTGGATTTAAAAGATGTAAAACGGAAGATCTTATTGGCGGCAACCCACAGGAAAATGCAAAGTTTGCACTAGATATTTTAAATGGAGCCAAAGGTCCAAAAACTGATGCAGTACTGCTCAATGCCGGAGCTGCCATTTACACAGCAAGGGAAGACATCACAATCGAAGATGGCATTAAGATTGCAAGAGAGGCACTAGAAAGTGGTCGTGCAGCAAAGCAGTTAGAGGATTTTGCGAAGGCAACAAAGCAGTAAATAGCAAGACAATAATAAATAGGAAAATAACTATCATAGCAATACGAAATGGTAAATAGAAAACAGAACATCGCAGTGAGGTGAAAGCAGCATGGCAGAGAATATATTAGAGACGATTGCAGCGAAGCGTCGCATTTATATAGAAGAAAAGAAAAAGCAGGTGCCACTAAAAAACTTGATTTCGCAGGCAGAGGCACTTTTGCAAAAGGAAGCAGCTGGCGAAGTATCAGCAAAGCCAAGCTTTTACGACAGTCTGGCAGGCGATAAGCTTTCATTTATCTGCGAGGTAAAGAAGGCATCTCCGTCAAAGGGACTTATAGCACCAGATTTTCCGTACTTGACGATTGCACAGGAATATGAATCGGCAGGAGCCGCAGCTATCTCAGTTTTGACTGAGCCGGAATATTTTCTTGGAAGAGATGAATATTTAAAGGAAATTGCTAAGACGGTAAATATTCCGGTGCTTCGAAAGGATTTCACAATAGATGAGTATCAGATTTACGAGGCAAAGCTTCTAGGTGCATCAGCAGTACTTTTGATTTGTTCACTGCTTGATAAGAAAACATTATCTAAATTTTTAGATTTGGCGAGTGAGCTAAAGCTTGATGCACTCGTTGAGGCACATGATGAAGAGGAAGTGCATACAGCACTTGAATGTGGAGCAAAAATCATAGGCGTGAATAACAGAAACTTAAAGAACTTTACGGTAGATGTGAGAAATAGCTTGAGGCTTCGGGCACTTGTTCCAAAAGATATAGTATTTGTCTCTGAGAGCGGCATCAAGACAAGAGAGGATACAAGACAGCTTGCAGCATATCATGTAAATGCCGTGCTGATCGGGGAGACTCTAATGCGAAGCCCAGACAAAAAGACAGCACTTGATTTGCTTCGGCCATAACCAAACCGAAAACAAGCAATAACAAACAAGTAAATAAAAGCAAACAAAACAGGCAGCAACAAATAAATAGCTATAGAAAAAACATAACTATTTAAATAGATACAACAAACAAATAATAAATAACAGACAAATTCAAGAATGACATACAGAAAGGAACTAGACAGATGAGCAGAGGAAGATATGGAAAGCATGGCGGCCAGTATGTGCCAGAAACATTGATGAATGAAATCATACGCTTGGAGGAAGCGTATGAGCATTATAAAAACGATCCCGAATTTGTTCAGGAATTAGATACTTTATTGAAGGAATATGCAGGAAGACCATCACTTCTTTATTATGCAGAGCGTATGACAAAGGATTTGGGCGGAGCTAAGATCTATCTAAAGAGAGAAGATTTAAATCACACAGGTGCTCATAAAATCAACAACTGTCTTGGTCAGGCACTTCTTGCAAAGAAAATGGGAAAGACGCGTTTAATCGCAGAGACTGGTGCCGGACAGCATGGCGTTGCGACAGCAACTGTTGCTGCACTTCTTGGCATGGAGTGCGAGATCTACATGGGAAAGGAAGATACGATTCGTCAGGCACTTAATGTATACAGAATGGAGCTTCTCGGCGCAAAGGTTCATCCTGTAACTAGTGGTACACAGACATTAAAGGATGCTGTTAACGAGTGCATGAGAGAGTGGACAAATCGTGTAGACGATACACTTTACGTGCTTGGTTCTGTAATGGGTCCTCATCCATTCCCGATGATCGTGCGCGATTTCCAGAGTGTAATCAGCAAGGAAGCGAGAGCACAGATTCTTGAAAAAGAAGGAAAGCTGCCAGATGCAGTGCTTGCATGTGTAGGTGGCGGCAGCAATGCGATGGGTATGTTTTATGAGTTCATTAAGGATGAGAATGTACGTCTGATTGGATGTGAGGCAGCAGGACGCGGTGTTAACACAGGTGAGACAGCAGCTACTATTGCAGTCGGAACAGAGGGAATCTTCCACGGCATGAAATCATATTTTTGCCAGAATGAATATGGACAGATTGCACCTGTTTACTCCATCTCTGCCGGACTTGATTATCCTGGTATAGGACCAGAACACGCATATCTGCATGATATTGGCAGAGCCGAGTATGTGCCAGTCACAGATGAGGAAGCAGTTTGTGCATTTGAGTACATTGCAAAGACAGAAGGCATAATAGCTGCAATAGAGAGCTCTCATGCAATCGCACAGGTAATGAAGCTAGCACCTACCATGAGAAAAGATCAAATCATCATCTGCTGTGTATCAGGAAGAGGAGACAAAGACGTAGCAGCAATTGCAAGATATAGAGGAATCGATTTAAACGACTGAGAGGAAAATGAAAATGACAAAAATAGCAGAGGCATTTCAGAATAAGAAAGCATTTATTGGATTTTTGACAGCAGGTGATCCGTCACTTGAATGTACAGAAGAATTTATTATTAAGATGGAAGAGGCAGGAGCTGCCTTGATTGAGATTGGAATCCCATTCTCAGATCCGATTGCAGAAGGACCAGTGATTCAAGCAGCCAATATTCGTGCACTGTCTAATCCAAATGGCTGCACAACAGATCAGGTATTTGAGATGGTAGAGCGCGTCAGCAAGAAAGTGTCTGTTCCGCTTGTTTTTCTCACATATTTAAATCCAGTATTTAAATACGGCTATGATCGCTTCTTTGCACGCTGCGCATCAGCAGGAATCTCAGGAATTATAGTGCCTGATATGCCGCTCGAGGAAAAAGGCGAGGTTGCAGACATTGCAGCCAAACGCGGTGTTGATGTGATTTCTTTAATAGCACCAACAAGCAAGGAACGTATCGCAAAGATTGCAAAGTCAGCAACAGGCTATATTTACATCGTTTCTTCAATGGGAGTAACAGGAATGAGAAGCGAGATCACAACAGATCTTGAAAGCATTGTCCGTGTAGTAAAAGAAAATACATCCGTTCCAGCAGCAATAGGATTTGGCATCAATACACCAGAGCAGGCAAAAAAATACGCAGGAATAGCAGATGGAGTCATTGTCGGAAGCGCAATCGTAAAGATTATCGAAAAATATGGAGAGAACGCTGCAGAGCCGGTGTACAATTATGTGAAAGAGATGGCAGATGCAGTCAAGTGAGCCATGGGGACAGGGACGGTGGCTCAAAATGTGTCACTACTGGCTCAATATATGTCCCATGTAAAAAAGTCTGAAAGTTCAAGAAAAGAGCTTTCAGACTTTTTGTGTGTCTTTATTAGAATGCAATCGAGTTAAAAAAGAACAAAAGTTCGCAAATTTGAGCCGCCAGGGACACTAATCTGGCCACCGTGTCTGTCACCAATGGTATTCTGTTAGATAAGTTTAATCGGAAAAGAGAAAAAGACTTTTTACCTATAAAAGTCGAAAACTTCTAAATTCACAATAGTTTTGGATTTACAAGTCAGAAACTATTGATTATTTTGACTTTTTGGGATATAATAGTATTAAAAAAATAAGGAGGTGCATTATGGCTGAACTTATTAATCGTCCCCAGTATCTGAATCAGTTAATTCAAAATAAGGATGTTGATCTGGTAAAAATCGTTACGGGTATTCGCCGCAGTGGAAAATCGTCCTTACTTGATTTATTTCATCAGTATTTGTTACAGAACGGCATACCAGATTCTAATATTATCCATATGAATATGGAATCTTTGCGTTACCGGGACCTAACCAATTATCTTTCTTTTTACGATTACATTAGTAAAAAAATTGTAGGCGATGGAAAAACTTATCTTATATTTGATGAACTGCAGGCTGTAGAACATTGGGAAAAAGCAATTGAATCGTTCCGTTTGGATTTTGATGTAGATATCTATATTACTGGATCTAATGCATATCTTTTGTCTACAGAGTTCTCTACGTTGCTTTCAGGTAGATATGTAGAGATACGAATGCTGCCGTTATCTTTTAAGGAGTTTCTGGATTTTTATGAATTTGCACCGAATATAACAGTGGATGAAAAATTTCAGAGATATCTCCAATTTGGTGGAATGCCAATTTTGCGTGAATATAAATTTAATGAAGCTAGAAGTAATCAGGCATTAGAGGGAATTTATTCCACTGTGGTATTACGTGATATCCTACAGCGAAATAATGGAGCTGATCAGTCAATGCTTCAGAAAATTATGCTATTTTTGTGTTCTAATATTGGTAGCATTACTTCTCCGAATAGTATCGGAAATGTACTTTCCAATGAAGGCGATATTCAGGCTGGAAAATCAAAGAATATTGCAGGAAAAACTGTGGATAAATATATCGCTATGTTACGAAATGCATTTGTATTTTTCTCTGTTGGGCGATATGATGTAAAGGGAAAACAACTTCTAAAAACACTGGGTAAAAATTACATCATTGATATGGGTTTTCGCAATATGTTACTTGGCTATCGGGACGCAGACCGCGGACATATTATTGAAAATATTGTATTTCTAGAACTTCTCCGTCGTGACTATCGGGTATATATTGGAAAGGTAGGAGAAACGGAAGTTGATTTTGTTGCTGAAAAGCCAAGTGACAAGCTATATATTCAAGTAACAGAGAGTATGCAGGCACCAGAAACTCGAGAACGGGAACTTCGTCCGTTACGTATGATTCCAGATAATTATGAGAAAATAGTTCTGTCTATGGACCGAAACTTTATTAATTGCTATGATGGAATCAAATCATTAAATCTAATTGATTGGCTACTTAGTGAAAACGCATTAGAGCAGTAAGGAAATGATGATCACCCTCCTATTTCGTAAAAGAAACAGGGGGTGATTTGGTATCAAATCCGATCGTTAGGAGGAAGGAAATATGCATAAAACATATAGAAAAAGCATCCGAAAATTTTTTTTCTTGATTTCAATAATGGCAGTATCTTTTTTTGCCCCATTAAAGAGTTTTCAGCTGAAGTGGCTTATTGATTCTAATTCAAAAAAAGAGGAGAATATTTACTGAATGGAAAGACTAAAGGGCAAAGAGTAGGGGAGAGGAAAGGGTAAGGAAGCATAAAGTCTGCGTCCTAGAGCCATCAGGTACACTAATCAGCCACTGTCTCTGTGTCTCCACTGGTATTTCAGTGCCGTTGGCATTTTTAATTGCCTCATTAATTGTTTAATTGCCTCATTTTGCGAAAAATGAGGCAATTGACATTGACAATGAGTATAATAGGTGTTATAAAATTTTATAACAAAAAGGACACCGCATACGCGATGTCCTTAAATTTAACAGCGCTACCAGGATTCGAACCTGGAAAATGCTGGAGTCAGAGTCCAGTGCCTTACCGTTTGGCGATAGCGCTACAACATGTGTTATAATAGCAGATCGCAATAGATTTGTCAATAGGAAATTTGAATTTTTTTATTGATTTCTCAGTCTGATTTGATATAATGGATATAATGTACATTGACAGCAAACGATAAGCTAATTAGGTCAATGAGTGAAAGGCATGGAATTATTTATGAGACATTTATTAAAGAAGACATTACTCGCAGGAGGTATCAGTATGATGATGCTGTCTGCAGCAGGATGCTATTATGGAAGTGGAATGGGATATGGCTCTTATGCAAATGCGAATAAGATAAAGACAACGGCAGCAGCTGATACACTAGAGGAGTTTAAGATTACTGATTTCCAGGCATCTGATGGTACTTTCCAGTACAAGGATCTGGGATGGTTAAGCAGTTATCAGGATCTTGAAAAGGAGATCGCAATGCCGATTGGCACTACGACAGCATTTACAGAGGGCGAGACGATGGGTGACATCAATTACTCTGTTAAGCTTCTTAATTATATTTCCGTTGGTATGCAGCCTGTATATAATGCAGAGGGTGGTTTGACAACACTGACTGTTTACTTTGAGGATACCTATACAGCAGAGCAGTTAGATGATCTGTTTGATAAGGCGGTTGCTGCAGCGCGTGAGGCATTTGGCGATGAAGATAAGTATCAGGAAAATGATCAGGATGGCGGCAAAGGAACTGTTTACCACACAACGGGTGCATTCTGGTACAATGAGACAGATCAGTATGGTGATTATACAATGAACAGCTTCCAGATCGGAAAGCTTGACTCTGGAAATGGAACAAGCGCAGTTGTGATTGGTGTGAATATCTACGATCCATCCCAGATCGAGGAGGAGTCCAGCGAAGAAGGAAGCAGCGAAAAGGAAAGCAGCGAGAAGGCAAGCAGTGAAGAAGTATCTTCAAAGACTGATGAAAAGAATTTAAAGGAAACAAGTGAGGCAGAGAATACTGCTGAAAGCGAAGAATAAAAAAACATTGGGGACAGGTTTTTGTGGCTCGTCAGAGTTATAAACCTGTCCCCAGTGGCTTTTTGATTCTGTTTTTTGCAAATATTAGTAATGATATTTCTTCCTATTTGCAACAAGAAATGCAAGTGAAATTACAAACGCAAAAATTTCAGCGGCTACATTTGCACCCCAGAGGCCGTCCACTCCGAGAAAGATCGGAAGAATCAGAACAGACAGTGTCTGGAAAATCAGTGTACGAAGGAAAGAAATCGCGGCTGAGATTCCACCGTTGTTAAGAGCCGTGAAAAATGATGAGGAGAAAATATTAAAGCCTGACAGTAAAAAGCAAAATGAGAACAACTTAAAGGCGTGCTCTGTAATTGCAAGCAGCTCTGCATCGTAGCCGACAAAAATCTTTGCCAGAGGATGTGCCAATAAAAGAGCAAGGACAGTTAAGATGACACCTAGACTCATCATAATTTTTACACTCTTTTTTAAGAGATTTTGCAGTTCACTGTGGTTTCCAGCTCCGTAGTGGAAGCCGATGACAGGGGCACAACCGATTGCATAGCCAAAGAAAATTGCTACGAAAATAAACTGAACATACATCAAAACACCATAGGCAGAAACACCATTTTCTCCGAGGTATTTTAACAGCTGGAAATTGTAGACAATACCGACGACTGAGGCAGAGACATTACTCATAAGCTCCGAGGAACCGTTGGCACAGGCCTGCAAAATTGGGCGAAGCTCGAAGGATGCTTTTGTTAGTCTCAGTTTGCTGTTGTTTGGACGAATAAAATAGATCAGAGGAAGCAAACCGCCGATACACTGACTAATTCCAGTCGCAAGTGCAGCACCTGTGATTCCCCATCTGAAGACACCGACAAAAACAGCATCCAAGATCATATTGGTAAAACCAGCAGCAAGAGTGGCAATCAGTCCAAGATTTGGCTTTTCAGCAGCAACAAGGAAGCTTTGAAATACATTCTGAAGCATGTATGCGGCAGTAAAGCTAATGACAATTCTTCCATATAAAACACAGTCCTCAATCATCGCATCGGTTGCGCCAAGAAGAATTGAAACCGGGCGCATGAAAACAACACCGATAACCGATAAAACGATACCCATTATGATCGTCAGATAAATTAACATTGAAAAATATTTGTTTGCCTTTTTCTCATCGCCCTCACCGAGAATGCGGGAGACAAGAGCCGTGCCACCGGTTCCGACCATGAAGCCAAGGCTTCCAATGATAATGATAAAAGGCATGATCAGATTGATCGAAGCAAATGCAGTTTTTCCAGCGAAATTTGAAACGAAAAAACCGTCAACGACACCATAGATTGACGTAAAAACCATCATAACAATGGAAGGAAGCGTAAAGCGAAACAGTCTTCCATAAGTAAAATGATCCGATAATTGGATTTTCATGACTTACAGTCTCCTTACATAGTTTCTTCTTTTAAGCGTTTTAGCTCTGCGCGCAGACATTTTAAATATCGCTCATTTAAGGCGAGGAATTTTTCTGCTTCCTCAGATCCCCACTCCTCAAAAATTCGATTTTCAGCAGCGATGACTTTTCCAGCCGTCTTTGCGGCCAATTGTTTTCCTTTTTCTGTCAAAATGACGCGTTTATTTCGAGAACCGGTTGATTCCAAATATAAAATATGTTCCTGCTCAAGCTTTCGAATCGCAGAATTGATTGTCTGCTTTGGCAGACCGGTCAGATTACAGATATCGTGAAGTAGGCAACTTTCCCCACCACTGTCACATATCGTATATAAAATTTGAATGACGCTGTCAGATTGGCCGACAGATAGTGACATTTCATGGTAAACAACGCTCATCTCACACTGCAAATGGTTGAGACGTTTGAGAGAAGCAGAAGATTGAACACTCATATAAAATTCCTCCGTTAATTAAAAATAAAGGTATGAAATCGTACTTAAAAAGAATAGTATGAAATCATACCATTGTCAAGTAATATAATGTTTAAAACACATTAACTATTGACAACATAGCAGAAGTAGTGGTAGTGTAGATGTGTTGCGGAAGCAGCTTCCAGAATAATATCTGTAAAGAAGCAAAAAATCCGCCCATAATACAATATTATATAAGGATGAGGTATTTACAATGAGAGAGTTAAAGCCAATCAAAGAAGGCAAGGTACGCGAAATCTATGATAATGGCGACAGCCTGATCATGGTAGCAACTGACCGTATCAGCTGTTTCGATGTCATTCTGAACAACGTGGTAACTAAGAAGGGAACTGTCCTTACTCAGATGTCCAGATTCTGGTTTGACATGACAAAAGATATTCTTCCAAATCACATGATCTCTACGGATGTAAAGGATATGCCGGAGTTTTTCCAGCAGGAGAAGTTTGATGGAAACAGTATGATGTGCCGCAAATTGCAGATGCTTCCTCTGGAGTGTATTGTGCGCGGATATATCACTGGAAGTGGCTGGGCAAGCTACCAGAAGACTGGAAAGGTATGCGGAATTGAGCTGCCAGAGGGCTTAAAGGAGTCTGATAAGCTGCCTGAGCCAATTTATACACCATCTACAAAGGCTGAGATCGGTGATCATGATGAGAATATCTCTTATGAGCAGAGCATTGCTCATCTGGAGAAGTATTTCCCAGGAAAAGGAGAGGAGTATGCACAGAAGCTTCGTGATTACACTATCGCACTGTATAAGAAGTGTGCAGACTACGCACTGAGCAAGGGCATTATTATTGCAGATACCAAGTTTGAGTTTGGTCTGGATGAGAATGGAAATATCGTTATCGGTGATGAGATGCTTACACCGGACAGCTCACGTTTCTGGCCGGCAGATGGCTATGAGCCAGGACATGGTCAGCCATCCTTTGACAAGCAGTTTGCTCGTGATTGGTTAAAGGCAAACCCGGACAACGATTGGACACTGCCGCAGGAGATTGTTGATAAGACAATTGAGAAGTATCTGCAGGCTTATGAGATGCTGACAGGAAAGCCATTAGCATAAATACATAAAAGATGTGAAATAAAAAAGAAGGATTTGCCAATTCGACAGATCCTTCTTTTTTGGCTTTTGATACAGAATAATTTGCAGCATACAGCAATCTTGAAAGCAATATGTTTAATGGGAGAATGTTCGTATCAGGCGAAATACCTGCTCAGCAGTATCCTCTATATTTTGCATTGCATTTGTGCGGCACATCGCTTCATCAAGTGTAGAAACGCTTCGAAGTACTGGAAAGAATGCATCAATCCCGTGCTCATTGCAGGCGATGGCATCTTTTGTGACACAGCCGGAAAAGGCAATTACAGGCTTACCATATTCCTTTGCAATTTTTGCGACACCGATAGGCGCCTTTCCCATGACAGTCTGCCCATCAAGGCGGCCTTCTCCTGTTACAACCATGTCGGCCTTTTGAATATAGTCGCGAAGCTTTGTTTCCTCAAGAACAATCTTAATACCAGATTCAAGCGTGGCATGTAAAAATGTTAAAAAAGCAAAGCCAAGTCCTCCGGCAGCACCTGCACCGGAGAGACTTTCATTTACATCTGGAAAATATTTGCGTGAGAGTAATGCATAGTCTTTTAGCCAGCGATCCATCATATTGATCATTTCAGAGTCAGCTCCCTTTTGCGGTCCAAAAACAGCACTGCAGCCAGTAGAGCCGCAAAGTGGATTTGTGACATCGCAGGCAACACGGAATGTACATTTTGAAAGCTCTGGCAGCACATGGCTAGTTGTGATTGATTTAAGCTGGCGAAGTCCTTTAGCACCAAATTCAACCTGATTACCATTCTCATCAAGCATTCCAAAGCCTAGTGCCTGAAGCATACCGATGCCGCCATCATTTGTGGCGCTTCCTCCAATGCCAATCAAAAAGTGCCGGCAGCCGCGTTTAACTGCATCAGCAATAATTTCACCGACACCATAAGTTGTGGTGTGAAGCGGATTTTTCTTTTGCGGTGGGACAAGTGTAATACCAGCAGCCACAGCCATTTCAATTATGGCAGTTTTAGTAGCAGAGACAATACCATATTGGCATGAAACAGTCTCGCCTAGTGGTCCTGTGACAGAAACAGTTGTCATTTTACCGCCGCAGCCAGCGACAAGTGCATCAACCGTGCCCTCGCCTCCGTCAGCGAGTGGACGAATCACTGTAGTGGCATCAGGGTAGACCTTTTTTATGCCATTAGCAGCGCTCTCGCCGGCTTCTAATGAACTGAGACTTCCTTTAAAGGAGTCAATTGCAATTACAACATTCATAATGTTCCTTTCATTTATCGCAGACTTTTCAAAAAGCCTAAGAATTTCTTAATAAAATCAGCACTGTCATTATAGCAAAAAACAACCCCTGATAGCAATGGGTTGCAAATCCAAAAAAAGAAATGGTTGACGCAGCTGATAGTCTCAGGGTATAATCAATACAATATGCGATTTAATAGAAACAGTAGGGTTCAAAATTGCAGGGAAGGAATTTGAAAATGAAAATTGCAGTAACGTATGACAACGGATCTGTTTTCCAGCATTTTGGAAAAACAGAGAATTTTAAGATTTTTGAAGTGGAGAATGGCGCGATCATTTCAAGCGAGGTAGTTGGCTCAAATGGAGCAGGACATAGTGCGCTGGCAGGTTTTCTTGCTGATGCAGGAGTTGATGTTGTAATCTGCGGCGGCATTGGAGGCGGTGCGCAGGAAGCACTTTCTGAGGCTGGAATCAAGGTATGTGCCGGCGTTTCTGGTGATGTAAATGAGGCTGCCGAAAGCTACGTAAATGGAACACTTGAGTGCACCAGTGAGGGAACTTGCGATCATCATCATGAAGAAGGCGGTCATTGCTGTCATGGTGAGGAGAGTGAAGAGTCTGGCTGCGAGGGCGGCTGCGGCGGATGCCACGGCGGCTGTGGAACACCAGAGCCAATCATGGAAGGCAAGAATGTAGGAAAGAAGTGCCGCACTCATTATAAGGGAACATTTAATGACGGAACACAGTTCGATTCCTCTTATGATCGCGGTGAGCCGCTTGAGTTTATCTGTGGTGTTGGTCAGATGATTAGGGGTTTTGATCAGGCTGTGGCAAACATGGAAGTTGGCGAGTCTGTTGAGATCCATCTGATGCCAGAGGAAGCATACGGCATGCCGGATCCGGCTGCGATCTTTACACTTGAGATTGCGCAGCTCCCAGGTTCAGAGGAACTTGAGGCAGGTCAGCAGGTATATCTGTCTAATCAGTTTGGTCAGCCATTCCCAGTTAAGGTTGTTGCAAAAGATGATAAGACTATTACTTTTGATGCAAACCATGAGATGGCAGGCAAGGAATTAAACTTTACAATTGAGCTTGTCAGCGTAGAAGCGTAAGAAAAGAAAAATGCATCTGTCAAATGACGGGTGCATTTTATTTCTTTATAATGTAACGCGGCACAAAAAAATCCTTCTTATATATTAGGAAGATATCAGTTAGGGGGTAAGCGATTGCAGACAAAGGATGATGAAATTATAGAGCTGTATTGGAAACGAGATCCAAAAGCAATAGAGGAGACACAGACGCATTATGGGGAAAAGCTTGGCAGACTCTCATTTGGTATTTTGGAAAACAGAGAAGATGCACAGGAATGTGTCAATGATACTTATCTTCGAACCTGGAATTCTATACCGCCGACAAGACCGCAGTTTTTATTTGCGTATCTTGCAAAGATATGCCGCTTTTTATGTTTTGATGTGCTAGATCATAAAAATGCGCAAAAGCGAAGTGCTTTGGTAGTTGAGCTTACACATGAAATGCAGCAGTGCATTCCAGATTCACGCGATGAAGATAAGGTGCAGGGGGAACAGATCGGACAGAATATAACAGCTTTTTTGAGGACACAGTCAAAGCAGGATAGACTTTTATTTATGAAACGCTATTGGTATGGTGTGAGCATAAAAGATCTGGCGCAGCAGATGCAGATAAGTGAGAGCAGTGCAAAGGTGAGGCTGCATAGAATACGTGGGCGGTTAAAAAAATATCTGGAAAGTGAGGGCATTTGGATATGACCGGAAAGGATTTGTTAGACAGCTTGCGCTTTGTGGATGATGATCTTATAGAGGAAGCTGGATTAGAACAGTTAAAAGAAGATAAACAGAAAAAAACAAAAGGAAAAGTGATTTTTTTGAGGACAGCACTTACGGCAGCCGCAGGTATTTGTATTTTCACCGCAGGAACAGTTATGGGAAGAAAGATCACGGCAAAAAAAGATCAAACAGATGGTGCGCTGATGATGGCTGCGTATACAGAAAGCGAATATGAAAAGGAAATCTTAGCGCTCGAGGGAAGTGAAACACTGGCGGAGGCAGAGGCTTACGCGGAACCTGAAGATAAAAATACACTTTCGGTTTCAACGATCACATTGGGAAAAGAAACAAAAAGTCAGATCAGTGAAGATGAGACATCACATAATGAATTGCCAGCTACGAGTATTGGTGGGATAGATGTATTCTTTTATAAAAAAGAAGGTTCTAGTTATTTTTTCGCTTCATTTGAACAAAATAATGTTTCCTATACTTTGCAGGCTGATACGCTGCGAAAAGTCGTGCAGGCAGCAGCAGATACGATCTGCGGCATGGGCATAGTCACAGTTGTGGATTAATTGATAAAATTTTTTTCAGAATGTGTAACCTTACATCTAATTTTCCGTCTTAAAGAGTGAAGACATAAAAGTCTTAAATAAAATTTTGTGAAAGTAATCTGGTATCAAAGGAGTACATCATATTAGGAAAGGCAGGATAATGATATGAGAAGAAAGAATTTAATGAGACTGACAGCTGCAATGGGAATGATGATGGCATGCTCACAGGTGATGCAGGCAGCCGCACCTGTATGGGGCAATGAGACTGTGGAAGAAACAACGGCAGGCTCTCATGATGATTTGATCGAAATTCCAACGCTTGAGGATGAGGAATATCCTGTGGATCAGGGAAAGCAAAATTATGTCGATACGATTGTGCAGGCAGATAACCGCATCGGATCAATGTTAATGGAAAAGCTTACGGCAGAGAATAAAAATGTATTTATTTCTTCCTATAGTATTGCAACAGCACTGACGCTTCTTAGTCACTGCTCTGAAAACGGTGGACAGATTGAGCAGTTAAAAGAATTTCTGGACTTAAACAATATGAGTGAGAGTGAGATTTTAGCAGCGCAGGAAGAACTGGCAGCGCTTCTTGGAACAAATAAGGAAAATCAGGAAGATGAAGAAGATGAAAATGAAGCGTCATCAGATTCATCAGAGGAAGTAGTGAGTGTAGAAAGTGATGATTACAGCATTCCAAAGTCAATTTTAGAAACAGCAAATGCTATGTATGTGGACGAGAAAATGAAGATGTCATCTTCATTTGACGATCTGGCGGATATACTTTCAAATACATATCAGGCATCACTAAAGCGCTGTGATTTATCGTCAGCAGAAACAATGAATGAAATCAATGATTGGGTCAATGAGAAGACGCACGGGCTGATTCCATCAATTCTTGATGAACCAATGGATCCGAGTATTCGAATGACACTTTTAAATGCTGTTTATTTTAAGGCTGCATGGGTAAATGCATTTGAAAAAGAGTTAACAGACAAACAGATCTTCCATGGAAAAGAGGGTGATACATCTGTGGATATGATGCATCAGCAGGATCATTTTGAATATGCAGAAAATGATGAGTATCAGATGATTCGTCTGCCTTACCATGGTGGCTGTGAGATGACGGTTTATCTGCCAAAGGACAGCATAACTACTGATAAATGGAGCGAAAAAGATTATCTCTATCAGCTTGGGCTTGAGGCAGATAAGCAAGAGTGGGATAGTCGCGAGGTTTCTCTTTCAATGCCAAAGTTTGAGATGGAATATGGAAAAGAATTAAAAGATATATTAAAAGAACTTGGACTAGAGGCAATTTTCGATGGCTGTATTTATGACAGACTTACAGATGAAGAGATGGTAGCCGGATCAATCTATCATAAAACAGCAATTAAAAATGATGAAAACGGAACTGAGGCAGCAGCAGTAACTATGATGCTTATGGAAGCAATGGCACTTTTACCAGAGGATGATATAGTTGAGATGAACATGGATCATCCATTTTACTTTACAATTTCTAATACACAGACAGGTTTAAAGCTGTTTGAAGGATGTGTGTACAACCTTAAATAAGTGTAGTTAGTTACAACCCCATGAGTCAAAGCGTGATTATCTTGCTCATGGGGTTATTTTTATTCTGTTTTTTTGGCGAGCATAGTCTTTTGGTAATGACCGGGTGTCACCTTTTTATATCGTTTAAAGATGCGGTTAAAGTAACTTAGATCATTAAAGCCACATGAGTAGGCGACTTCTGTGATACTTTTTTGGGAAGAAGATAAAAGCTCACAGGCACATTCAATTCTGTAATAATTTAAATAATCAATAGGAGATTTTCCTGTAATTGAGTGAAACAGCCGACAAAAATGTTCTTGAGAAAGATTTAAAACATCAGCAAGATCAGCAAGCGTCAGGCGTGAGGCATAATTTTTTCTGATATAATTGAGTACCGTTTTAATTTGTTCGGTACTCTTTGCATTTCTGCGCTCAGACATATCAGTGACAGTATAGGAGCGATCATACAGAATCTGACCAAATAGCTGCCACATCAGTCCGACTGTAAAAAATTCGTAGCCGGTTTGACGCTTATCCATTACATCAAACATCTGGCAGATCAGTTTATTGCAGTGAGTACCTTTTTCAAAAAAAGGATAAATAAGCGTATCAGTGTCAAAAAAGTCGCAGTACTTTCTGTGAAGCAGTGCGCTGCTGCTTTCCATAAAGCGGCTGGTGTCAAATACGAGACACTCATAGATGCAATTGTCAGGAACACCGCCGTGTACGGCTCCGGCAGAAATGATGGCAGTATCACCTTTGTGCAAGGTCTTAGTTTTTCCATCAACTGATAAAGAGAAACTTCCACTTAACACAAGCATCATCTCATATTCAAGGTGCCAGTGAAAGGGCATTTCATATCGGGGATGACTTCTATCAACATAGTACAATTCAATTGGAAAGTCAGAGGTGCCTCTGGCTGCATTCTCGTGCAGAGCTAAAAATTTCATATAAATCCTTTCATAAATAAATGTGCACATGTGCTATTGTTTTTGTGCACTTATCAACATAAACAAGAAAATATGGGTTTGGTAAAACAAACTCGAGGAAAAAATTGAAAAAAACAACTTGATTATACAGCAAAAACAACAAAATATCAATATAATCCAATAGATAATCATGATAAACAATGACATAAATTAAAATGAAATGTATAATCAGGGTAGAAAGTTTATAAAGACTCTCGGCAGATATATCTGACGGGAAGTGATATCAATGAAAACAGGAGGGATGAAAATGCAGATCGACGAGATTAAAGACCAAATTTGTGATGTGTGTCACAAAATGTGGCAGTTGGGATGGGTTGCAGCAAACGATGGAAATGTAAGTGTACGTTTGGATGATGGAACATTTCTTGCAACACCAACTGGAATGAGCAAGAGCTTTATCACACCAGATAAGTTGCTTCGTATCGATGCATCAGGAAACATTTTAGAGGGAGCAGAGGGACTGCGTCCGTCAAGTGAGATTAAGATGCATATGAGATGCTACGAAAAACGTGACGATGTAAGGGCAGTAGTACATGCACATCCACCGACAGCAACTGGTTTTGCAGTTGCACACAGACCGATGGATATGTATAACATGATCGAGGATGTAGCTGCAATTGGAGCTGTTCCGCTTACACCATATGGAACACCGAGTACAACAGAAGTGCCGGACGCAATCGAGCCATATTTAAACGAGCATGATGTAATGCTTCTTGAAAATCATGGTGCATTAGCCGTTGGAAGTGATGTCATTACTGCTTATTATAGAATGGAAAGCCTTGAATTGTGGGCAAAGATTACGCTTAATGCAATTTTGCTTGGCGGAAGCTACGATATTGATCGTAAGAATATCGATAAGTTGATCAATCTGCGTTCCTATTATCATATCACAGGAAAGCATCCAGGCTATAAAAAGTTTGAACGCCAAGATGAAGGGGAACCAACAGATAAATAAGCGCAGTTACGATGATTTAAAATTTTATCGAACAAAATAGAGATCTATATAAATAGAAAGAGAGGATACTTATGTTATATCCAAAGATTGGAATCCGCCCGGTTATTGATGGACGCTGGGGCGGTGTACGTGAAAGTCTTGAAGCTCAGACTATGGCAATGGCAGAGAATGCAGCGAAGCTGATCTCTGAGAATGTAAAATATCCGGATGGAACTCCGGTTCAGTGTGTGATTGGTTGCACAACGATCGGTGGCGGTGCAGAGGCAGCTCGCGTTGCAGAGCAGTTTTCCACGCAGAACGTAACGGCAACATTATCAGTAACACCATGCTGGTGCTATGGAACAGAGACATTTGATATGGATCCAACCACAATTAAGGCTGTATGGGGATTCAATGGAACAGAGCGTCCGGGTGCTGTTTATTTGGCAGCAGTTTTGGCAGCACATGCACAGCGTGGTCTGCCGGCATTTTCCATCTATGGACATGATGTTCAGGATGCAAATGATACTTCTATTCCTGCTGATGTAGCAGAAAAAATTCTTCGTTTCGCACGAGGCGCAGTTGCAGCAGGCTGGATGCGCAATAAAGCATATGTTAATATCGGTGCAGTAACTATGGGAATTGCAGGAAGCTTCTGTGATGCAGATGTACTTCAGAAATATTTTGGTATTCGTGCAGAGTGGGTTGATGAGGTTGAGATTCTTCGCCGTATCACTATCGGAATTTATGATCACGAAGAGTATGAGAGAGCACTTGCATGGGTAAAGGAAAACTGCAGAGAAGGTTTTGATAAGAATGCAGGTAAAAATTTCCCAGATGTTATTACAAAATCAAAGGTAATTGCTCCTGATAAGGACTGGGAATTTATTGTAAAGATGACTCTTATTATGCGTGATATTCTTTATGGAAATCCGCGTCTTGATGAGCTTGGATGGCATGAAGAGGCACTGGGACGAAATGCAGTTGCCGGTGGTTTCCAGGGACAGAGACAGTGGACAGACTGGCTGCCAAATGCCGACTTTACAGAGGCAATTTTAGCTTCCACATTTGACTGGAATGGACCAAAGGCACCGACTCCGTTTGCAAC
Organism: Anthropogastromicrobium aceti; assembly: GCF_020687335.1. NCBI lineage: Bacteria > Bacillati > Bacillota > Clostridia > Lachnospirales > Lachnospiraceae > Anthropogastromicrobium > Anthropogastromicrobium aceti. Next base: position 45,306 of record NZ_JAJEQN010000010.1, on the reverse strand, counting down.
AGAAAATGATACATGCAATGGAATTGCAATGCTTCTTGGAAATCTGATTTCTGGTTCAGCACCGTGCTTCCATGATGTGCGTACATACTGGAGTCCAGAGGCGTGTGAGCGCGTAACTGGACATAAGCCAGACGGTGTAGCTTCAAATGGATTTATCCATCTGATCAATTCTGGTGCGACAGCACTTGATGGATCTGGCGCATGTGTTGACGAGAATGGAAATCATTTAATGAAGCCATTCTGGGAGATGAAGGAAGAGGATATCAAGAATTGTCTTGAAGCAACTGACTGGTGCAGAGCAGATTATGAATACTTCCGCGGCGGCGGCTATTCAAGCCATTTCCGCTGCCACGCTGAAATGCCTGTAACGATGCTTCGTTTTAATATTATTGACGGAGTTGGACCAGTGCTCCAGATTGCAGAGGGTTGGACAGCAGATCTGCCGGATGAGATTCACAATCCAATTGATAAGCGTACCGATCCGACATGGCCTACTACATGGTTCTGCCCGAGACTTACAGGTGAGGGTGCATTTACCGATGTTTACAGCGTAATGGCAAACTGGGGTGCAAACCACGGAGTTACAGTATACGGACATGTTGGTGCAGATTTGATTACGCTGGCAAGTATGCTTCGCATTCCAGTAACAATGCATAATGTAGATAAGGAGAAAGTCTTCCGTCCGCATTCATGGGCAAGCTTTGGAACTACAGATGTTCAGGCAGCTGATTATGCGGCATGCAAGCAGTATGGACCGCTCTATTAAATAGGATTTAGAAGTTCACTTGCTATCGCCTTCTGAAAATGATATGATAGAGAGAAAATAAGGAGCGGTTTTTTATGAAAAGTAGTTCAGTTCGGAAGTTGATAGCAAGCGTGATTGTGCTTACAATTGTTATTACATTAGGTATTTTTGGGCATGGCAGGGCGGTCAGCATGGCCTCGGAAAGCACAGCTGGGGATTCTGTGCAGACAATACAGCTTGAGTATTACCAGTACAATGTCTGTGGTGCCTGCCATCCAGAGGATGATTTCTTTGAGATTGTGTCGGAAACAATCAAACCTTTAAAATCTGAGTATCCGTATGAGATATCCGTCTACAATACATTTCGGGTAGAAGAACGAAAGCATTTTCAAAAACGATTACAGGAGCTTGAACTAGAGGAAGATTCGACAATCCTTCCAGCACTATTCTTTCTTTCAGATGATGGAGTGGCTACAGTTTGCTTAAGTAGTTTAGACGAGATTAAGGAAAAGATTGTTACGACCTTAAAGCAGACAAGTGAAGAAAACTTAGAAAACGTGTTGCAGAATGAAAAAGCCAAGTTACTAGAAGGCTCACAAGAAGAGTCCACAGCTGATTCATCGGTTGATTGGAAAGGTCAGCTTCGCGATGCAGTATCGCAGGATACAAGCACCGATGCAGTGTTACTTTACTTTTCAACTGTATCGTGTACCGATTGCAGTGAGGTGAAAGCACTTTTAAAAGAAATGAAATCTGAAGAACAAACCGCCCAAGCTGGAACACTTACCGTTCACGAATTTAACATAGCCGAGGGGGACGGAGTTGTTCTTGTGCAAAAGCTGTTTTCACTTTACAATGTACCATCAGACAAGCAGCAGGTGCCGATTGTATTCTATAAAGATGGCTATCTAAGTGGTGCAGACGAGATCACAAAAAATCTTGAGCAGGTATGGAAGTCAGGTGGGTTAACTAACTTCGATTTGGATGCGCTATTGTCATCTGATGAGGCAAAAGAAGAAAAATCTGAATCCACACAAACCTATATTGGTCTTGCAATCACTGGCTTTATTAACGGAGTCAATCCATGTGGTGCTTCTATGCTTTTGATGCTGCTTGCAGCGATTGCAATGTCAGGACGTTCTGTTATAAAAACGGGATGTGCTTATCTTGCAGGAAAGTTTACAGCATATTTTGCGATGGGAATGGGATTATATAAACTTTTCATGGCGATAGGGCAGGATATATTTTTTAGTATCAGCAATGTACTTACATGGATTTTTGCAGCAGTATTTTTTATACTTGCGATATTATATCTGATTGATTTTGTCAATGTGAAACAAAAGCAGTACGGAAAAATACGAATGCAGCTTCCTACAGCGCTTCGTAAATGGAATCACGAGCGCATTGAAAAGGCATCTAAAATAAACGCAAAGTGGATGATTCCGGCAGCAGTTGTTTTAGGAATTGTGATTTCAGCAGGAGAATTTTTCTGCACGGGACAAGTATATTTAGCTGCTATTCTTTACATGATGAAGATGCAGCAGGAAATGAAACTTCAGACAAATGCAGCATTTATTGTTTATGTAACGGCGATGTGTATACCAAGCTTTTTGATTGTATTAGTAATCGAAAAGACAAAAAATGTAATTAGTATGTCAAATAAAACTTTTGAATGGCTTCCAGCCATTAAGCTTGTGACTGCGATTATATTTTTTATGTTTGCCGTGTTCATGCTTATACAATAAATCTAGCTTAATGCCTGCCGCAGACAATAGCGCCGGCAGCAGGATAATATGTCAGTCTTTTGTAAGCTCTGCATGATCAATAGGTTCAATGCCGGTATATTCTTCAAGCAAAGCAAAATCAGGCGTGCCATTTGTGATCATATCGGTTAGCTTTGCAACCAGATATTGACGGGCAGCACCACGATGAATATAGCAAGGCTGAGGATCCTTGTACAGATCCATACATGTTGCAAGAATTGTTTTTTCGCTAAGTGGTATATCACTAAGCGGTCCACGGTAAAGCTCGATATTTTTAGCCGAAAGGACTAGTTCTGGCACAGATGATTTCTTTTTTCCAAAGTGAAACATAGGTAATCTCCTTTATAAGATATGTTTTAATGTCGAAATAAAGACTAACCTTAGTATATCACTCATACACAAAAAAGGGAATAGATTACATTGCTTTTGGGGAAGTGATGTCGAAAAAAGTGATAAAAATGTGAAAGAAATGTGTCAAAAATGTGAAAAAATATGTTGCAAAGTGAGAAACAATTGGCTATAATAAAAGCAGCGTCATTCAAAAGCTACGTTAAAATGTAAAAAGTAACAAAAAACACTTTTTAAGAACATACCTGAGAGATGGCATATATGCAGTGGAAGGTATGAAGAAAAGAGAAGAAAAATCAAAAGGGAGGAATTTCAAATGAGAAAGTTCACAAAGGCAGCAGCAATGCTCTGCGCAGCAGCAATGGTAATCCCGTCTGCATCTGTATTTGCAGCAGAAGACGGCGGTGCATCCGAGCTTACAGAGGTAGGTACATATCCAATTAGTGAGGAGCCGCTTGAGTTCACAATGTTCCGTACCAATATGCCAAACGTAGAAGACTTCCAGACAAACGACTTTACAAAGTACATGGAAGATCTGACCAACATTAAGTTCACCTTCGAGGCAGTTGCACGTGATGACCGTGCTGAGAAGCTGAACATGGAGTTTAATACTAATACTTATCCGGACGTTATTATGCACTATGCACCAGATGCAGCAAAGTGGGGCGTTGAGGAAGGCATCCTTATTCCACTGGATGATCTTATTGAGGCAAATATGCCAAACTACATGGAGAAGATGGGTCAGTATCTGGATCAGATGAGAGAAACTGATGGACATATCTATCAGCTTGCTGGTCTGAATGAGTGCTATCATTGCCAGTATGCTCGTAAGATGTGGGTAAACACCAAGTATCTGGATGAGATGGGTGTTGATGTTCCGCAGACCACTCAGGAGTTCTACGATGTATGTAAGAAGTTCGTAGAGACCTACCCAGACAAGATCGCAATCGGCGGCGCAAGCAGCGGTTGGTATGTAGATTTCGTTGCATGGCTGATGGGTTCCTTCACACTGGATTCCGGTGAGTACGGAAAGCTTGCTTTAACTCCAGACGGAGAGATGGTTAGTGCAGCTACAACCGAGGAGTGGAGAGAGGGTCTTCGCTACATCAAGAGCCTGTATGATATCGGTGCAATCTATGATGGAAACTTTACGCAGGATTCAGAGCAGCTTCGTACCATCATGAATCAGGAAGATGTTCCGGTTCTGTTCGTTCCATTTGGAACCATCTCCGATGGTATCGATTCTGATTCCAACAATGAAGTTTACAGACAGTATCAGTGTATTTCTCCTCTGGAAGGTCCGGATGGAACACGCATTACACCATACTTCAAATATAGTGGTCTTGAGACAGGAAGCTTTTCTATTACAGACAAGTGTTCAAATCCGGCAGCAGTTCTTCGCTGGGTAGATTACTTCTTCTCTGAGAAAGGTGATATCTCCGCACAGTTTGGTGCTGATGAAGGAAAAGACTGGGTATGGGAGCCAAACGATGGTTCTGTAGGCTTAAATGGTGAGCCGGCTATGTATAAGATCTCTGATGATGCTCAGTATTCTTCTGAGGTACAGAATCATGACTGGCAGGATCTTGTAATCCGTTATGCACCGGCTGAGTATCGTCTGGGCGCTGCAACCGATCCGGATGTAGATACTGGTACAAGTGCAGGTCTTGAGAAACTTCTGTATGATGCAACAAAGGAAAAGCAGGAGCCATACGGACAGAATCCAGAGAATGGTGATCTTGATGTATTGCCAGATCTTAAGATGACAGCTGATGAGTCTACCGAGCTGCAGACTATTCAGGTTGAGGTTAAGAATTATATCAATAGTGCAAAGGTTGCATTTATTACGGGAACAAAGAGCCTTGATGATGATTGGGATACCTATCTGAAGGAACTGGATGCATGTGGTCTTCAGACTATGATCGATATCTATCAGGCAGCATATGACAGACAGTTTAAGGCTGAATAAGCTGGTGTGTATATACTGTGGCAGATGATCTGACTGTGGAGGAGGCAGGTGGAACTTCCACCTGCCTTTTTCTAATGACTTTTGGCCGTGACATATAAATGAAAAGTCAGAATAAAAGTGCTGTCATGAAAAAAAACAAAAAAAGGAGGTCACCTGATCTTGAAAGAAATAAGTAAACCAAAAAAGAAAAAGAAGCTCGGAAAGAGCTATAATTGGCAGTTCTGGGCAATTATTGCATTGCCGATGATCTATGCATTTGTTTTTGCCTATATTCCGATGGGTGGAATTATCGTTGCATTCCAGAAATATTCCCCGAGAAAGGGAATCTTAGGAAGTGAGTGGGTTGGACTGAAGTATTTTAAGCAGTTCTTTACAACACCATCCAGCAGAAAAATTATTTTCAATACGTTATATCTTGGTATTTATAGTTTAATTGCAGGATTCCCGATTCCGATTCTTCTGGCAATTCTGTTAAACGAGATGAGAAGCAAGAAGTATAAGAAATTTATCCAAATGGTTACTTATGCACCATACTTTATTTCTACCGTTGTTATGGTTGGTATGATGATGCGTATGATGGATATGCGTACTGGTATCATCAACCGCGCACTGCAGTCAATCGGTATTGGTCCTATTAACTTCTTTGGTGAAGTTAATCTGTTCCCGTCACTTTATGTATGGAGTGGTATCTGGCAGGGTGCTGGTTATTCTTCTATTATTTATATAGCAGCACTTGCCGGTGTAAGTCCTGAGCTTCAAGAGGCAGCTATCGTAGATGGTGCAAACCGTTTCCAGAGAATTATTCACGTGGATCTGCCGGCAATCGTTCCAACAATTATCACAATGCTTATCTTTAACTGTGCAAGCATTATGAACATCGGATTCGATAAGGTTTATCTGATGCAGAATGATATGAATATAGACCGTGCAGAGGTAATCTCAACATTCGTTTACAAGGTTGGTCTTACGAGAGGTGATTTCTCATTCTCAACTGCGGCCGGTCTGTTCCAGTCTCTTGTAAGCTTTATTCTTCTTGTTATAGTAAACAAGATTTGTAAGACGGTAACAGAGACGAGTCTGTGGTAAAGGAGGGAGAAACGAATGAGTAAGACACAGGTAAAATCAAACGACCGTTTTAGCAAGTTTAGAATGGAAAGCCCACTAGGCAAGTTTTTTACAATTTTGCTGTATGTGGTTATGACGATCATTGTATTGATCGTGCTTCTTCCAGTACTTCATATCATTGCGGCATCCTTTTCTGATCCGCAGGCGATGATCAGCGGCAAGGTATCCTTCTGGCCGAAGGACTTTACACTGCGAGGATATGAGGCAGTATTTACATATAAAAAGTTCTGGACAGGTTTTCGTAATTCCCTGTTCTACATGGTATTCGGAACATTTATCAACATTGTAATGACACTTCTTTGTGCATATCCTCTTTCAAGAAAAGAGTTTACCGCGCGCAATAAGGTTGCAATGTTCTTCGTATTCACAATGTATTTCTCTGGTGGTATGGTTCCAAGCTTCATGCTTGTAAATGCACTTGGTCTTGTAGATACCATTTGGGCAATGCTTATTCCAGGCGCAATGTCTACATACAACATGATCATTGCAAGAACATATATGATCAACTCCATTCCAGATGAGCTGTATGAGGCAGCCGAGATTGATGGATGTACACCATTTAAGTATTTGATTCGTATTGTTGTTCCGCTGTCAAAACCTATTATCGCAGTACTTGTTCTGTACTATGGTGTTGCAAGATGGAACTCCTATCAGGATGCAATTTTGTACTTACAGAAGGCAAATTATTTACAGCCATTACAGATCATCCTTCGTGAGATCCTTATTATGAATGATATTGATGAGACGATGATGGGCAATGCCGATGCACTGGCAAGACAGAGAGGTTTGAAGGATCTTCTTCAGTACTCTGTTATCGTTATTGCGTCAGTTCCAGTTATGATAATTTATCCATTTGTTCAGAAATACTTCGTAAAGGGTGTTATGATCGGAGCAGTAAAGGGCTAATCAATGAGAAATGTCAGAGCCAAAAGGCTCTGGCAGATTGGAGGATATATGTACCAGTTTAATCGTGAAGAGTACAACAAGAGAATGGAATGGTATGTAGATGCCAGATTCGGAATGTTTATCCATTGGGGACTGTATTCAATTCCGGCAAGAGGCGAGTGGGTGCGCAGTGTTGAGGAAATTCCGAAGGAAGACTACATGAAATATTTTTATGAGTTTGATCCTAAGGATTATGATCCAAAGAAATGGGCGAGAGCGGCAAAAGAAGCCGGTATGAAATATGTAGTATTAACAGCGAAGCATCATGATGGTTTTTGTCTGTTTGACAGTAAGTATACAGAGTTCAAGTCTACTAATACAAAATGCGGCCGCGATCTTGTTGCAGAGTACGTAGAAGCAGTTCGAGCAGAAGGCTTGAAGGTGGGTCTGTATTTTTCTTTGATCGATTGGTATCATGATGATTTTCCACACTACGGCGATCGTCAGCATCCAATGAGAAATAACCCAGCCTACACGAATGAAAATCGTAATTGGGATAATTATGTAACATTTATGCATAATCAGGTGCGCGAGATTTGTACTAACTATGGCCAGATTGATGTGCTGTGGTTTGATTTCTCCTATGACGATATGATGGGAGAAAAGTGGGGTGCTACAAAGCTTGTAAATATGGTCAGAGAACTTCAGCCGCAGGTTATTATTGATAACCGATTAGAAGCAAGTGGACAGGGATATGGCTCACTGGCAACAGGAAACCCAACTCCATATCACGGAGATTTTGTAAGCCCAGAGCAGATTATTCCGCCACATGGTATTCGCGATGTAAACGGTGATCCGCTGAACTGGGAAGCATGTATTACGATGAACAACAACTGGGGATATTGTGCTAGAGACAAGTTCTTTAAGCCATCCTCAATGATCATAAAAAAGCTGGTAGAGTGTGTATCAAAGGGCGGCAACATGCTTTTGAATGTTGGACCAGATGCATATGGAAACATCCCGCCTGAATCGATGCAGATTTTGAGCGAGATCGGTGCATGGATGAAGAAAAACAGTAAGAGTGTTTATGGCTGTGGACTGGCAGGAATCGAAAAACCAGATTATGGTCGTGTGACAAGAAATGGAAATCTTTTGTATTACCACATGTTTGAAAATACGATGGGACCAGTGCCGCTTACAGGAATTAAGCCAGGTACTATAAAGAAGATACGTCTTCTATGTGATGGAAGTGAGGTACCGATTTCTGACAGCTGGGTTCATACCGATTACCCAGATATCGTGTTTGCAAATCTTGGACCAGATCCAGTTCTGCCAGATGCAGTAGATACCGTGCTGGAGGTTGAGCTGACAGAATAAAGATTTAATGAGAAAGGAATGGTAGATAAGAAATGCTGTTAGCATTAGAGCCGTCTTTGAAGGAAAAAATTGAAAAGCAGTATGAAGAGTGGATGGCTTGCTGTCCGAACAAAAAGAGAGAGATAGATGCGTGGATTAAAAGCGCAGATGAGGACGAGGCAGTCTGCATGAAGTACCTTTACGCATATATGCATCCGTGTGATATTGTATCTTATGATGTAGAAGTGATTGCATCCTATGTAAAGGCAACACTCGATATGTATGCGAATGTTCCATATGCAAAAAAGGTGCCGGCAGAGCTGTTCTTTACATATGTATTATGCGTGCGTGTCAATAACGAGGATCTTGATAAGAGCCGTGAGTGGATTTACAGACAGCTTGTTGATCGTGTGAAGGATAAAAAGACAATGGTAGAGGCCGCACTTGAGGTTAACTACTGGTGTTATGAAAAGGCAACCTATATTCCGTCTGATGATCGTACTCTGGCGCCATTTGGTATGTGCAATTCCGCTCGTGGACGCTGTGGTGAGGAATCAACACTTGCTGTATCTGCTATGAGAAGTGTTGGTATTCCAGCAAGACAGTGTTATGTTCCGCGTTGGGCACACTGTGATGACAACCATGCATGGGTTGAGGTGTGGGCAGATGGCGATTGGCATTATCTTGGAGCATGTGAGCCAGAACCAGTACTTGATAAGGGTTGGTTTACTGCAGCTGCATCAAAGGCAATGCTTGTTCATGCAAAGGCATTTTCAGACCTGGAAAGCTCTGCAGAAATAGCCTACAAGACACCGCTTTATGCGCTGATGAATGTAACAGAGCGCTATGCAGATTGTGCGAAGCTGACTGTAACAGTAACTGATCATGGCGTACCAGTGCAGAATGTTTCTGTTTTATTCTGTCTTGTCAATTATAGTGAGCTTTTCCCACTTCATAAAGAAAAAACAGCATCTGATGGCAGTGTGTCCTTTATGACAGGTAAGGGTGATCTGTATGTATGCACCGTTTACAATGGAAAATATCTTGGTCAGAAAATTGATATGAGAGAGCAGCAGTCTGTTGTATTAAAGATGGAGCAGGCAGCAGATCCAGAGAAGATGGAAGGCATAATCGAGGAGCGCTTTGATTTGAACCCGCCGATTGAAGCTATGCCAAAGAGTACTGGTGCACAGATGAAGAGTGTGCATGAGGCTCGCCTTGCTGAGTGTGAGAAGATTCGCGCTGATTATGAGGAAGGCTTTGTAAAGGAAGATAAAGACAGCAGTGATCCGTGGAATCGCTATTTTGTCAATGCAAGAGGAAACAGACAGGAGCTTGAAAAATTCAGACAGATGACTGAGTTTACAGATGAGGATAAGCGTCTGATGCTTGATACGCTTCGTGATAAGGATTTTCTTGATACTACAGCAGAGGTACTTGCATCATATTTGCGTGTTGCATTGCCATATAAGAACAATTTCTGTACAGAGCTTTACCAGAAATATTTGCTTGCACCGCGTGCTGGTCATGAAAAGCTTATGGGAAGCAGAAGCCGTATTGTTTCTCTGTTATCTGAAAAAAAGGTATTCCCACAGGATGGCACAGTGACTGCAAAGATGGTATGGGAGTATGTAAATCATGGCTTAAATACAGTGCCGGATTATGGAACAGGAAACTGGCCGGCAGAGGCAGATGGCTGTATAAAGTGTGAGATCATTACCGAGGTTTCAAAGAGAGTTGTCTTTGTTGAGATTTGCCGTGCTATTGGTATTTTGGCACGCTTAAATCCAGTAACAGGAAAGGCAGAGGGTGTTTGCGAAAAGAACGGTGAGATTTGCTTTGAGTCTATGGAAAAGGAAGTTCAAAAGATAGATGAGCCAGAGAAGCAGGTAACACTGACTTTAGTAAATAAATCTGATCGTAAGCTTGAGTACTGGCTTCATATGACGATTGCCCGTTTTGAAAATGATGTTTATCAGACGCAAAACTATGATGATCTTGCAATTGAGCCGGGAGAAGAAAAGGAACTTTCCTTGGCGAAAGGTGCTTACCGCATCATCACCACACAGCGTCAGATTGATGGTGGCGTTAGCTGTATCGCAAGCAGCTTTGTTATGAGCGAAGATCGTGTATTTGAGCTTCGTCAGGCACCAGCAAAGATTGCCGAAAAGTGTCATGAGGCAGAGCTTAGTGATGCGACAGTACAGCAGGTGACAGCAGAGGGAAAGATGGTTGGCGATCCTGTTTTGATGACTTCACTTTATCAGGGACAAAAATCAATTCTTGTTTTTGCAGATCCAGGAAAAGAGCCGACAGAGCATCTGTTCCAGGAGATCCTTGAGTGTAAGGAAGCTTACAAGAGGCAGGGATACAGAGTTATAATTGCACTTGAGAATACGGATGTTTTAAAGAACGAGACATTACAGCGTGTACTTCATGTAGGATTAAATCTTGTATGCGTGACAGTAAAGAATGATGCATATTTGTATCAGATGCATGAGGCACTTCACGTCGGAGACGAGCGTCTTCCATATGCTGTTGCAGTGAATACAGAAGGCAAGGGACTTTTTGCATTCGCAAACTATAACATTCGTACAGCATGGACATTGATGGAAATCCTTGATGCAAAGGGCTAATTGAAAGAAATTTTCAAAAAAACGAAATTTGATCTTCCAATTTCTTGAAGATCGCATTATAATGGTAGCCGCAAAGGTCAGACGCTTGCGGCTGCCATTTGCTATTATATGAAAGTGGGGAGATACATTATGGTATCACAGATTTTAGCTGTCCTTATTTTTCTCGTGATGTTCGCCCTGATCATTACTGAGAAGATAGAGAGACACATTGTAACACTAGGCTGCGGTCTGCTTATGATCATTTTAGTATTCGGTATCACAATGCATAGCGGCAGCGCAATCATGGAGACGCTGAATATTGGAAGTATTTTCACAGCGGACTTCTGGCATGCTTCTAGTGAGGCTGGAGAGTCTTCATCTGGAATCAACTGGTCAACGATCATTTTTATCGCAGGTATGATGATCATGGTTGAAGGAATGGGAAAGGCAGGATTTTTCCGTTGGCTTTGTCTGCAGATTGCAAGACTTGTTCACTACAAGCCGACGGCTGTATTTGTTACCTTTATGATCATGTCATTTGTACTGGCTATGTTCATTGACAGTATTACAGTTATTTTGTTTTTGGCAGCAGTTACCATTGAACTTTGTCTTTTGTTAAAGAGCAATCCGGTACCAATGATTATCGCAGAGATTTTCTGTGCAAATCTTGGTGGCTCAGCAACAATGTGCGGAGATCCGCCGAACATCATTATCGGAACCTCCATGGGCTACAGCTTCTTTGATTTCTTGACAAACACAGGTGCCATTGCAGCAATTTCACTTATTGTGGTTGTAGTTTACTTTTATTTCTGCTTCAGAAAGAAGCTTGTTGCACCGGGAACAGCGCCTGTTGATCCGGCATCTTGTCCAGATCCAAATTCTGCCATTACAGACAAGAAAGAGTTTATTAGCAGCGTTGTTATTTTCCTGATCGCAGTTGTTCTTCTTGTTTCACATGCAAATACAGGACTGACAGTTGCTTTTATCGGTACATTTATTGCAATTATTACTTTGATTATAGAGCATAAGTATGCAGCAGAGCTGTTAAAGAAGGTTGATTACAAGACACTGCTGTTCTTTGTTGGACTTTTCGTTGTTGTTGGTGGTCTGGAGCAGACTGGCGTTCTTACAGTAATTGCTGAATTTATCAGTAAGGTAAGTGGTTCCAACACAAAGTTAATGGTAGCAATTATCATTTGGATCTCAGCACTTGCAAGTGCATTCGTAGACAATATCCCGTTTGCAGCAACCATGATTCCAGTTATCAGAAGCTTGTCAGCGCTGCAGGGTGTTGATCTTGAAATACTTTCCTGGGCACTGGCAATGGGTACTGATATCGGAGGAAGTGCGACACCGATCGGTGCTTCCGCAAATGTAGTAGGTATTTCCGTATCTTCAAAGAATGGTCATCCGATTGGATGGGGCAAGTACTGTAAGTATGCAGCACCGGCAACCATTATTGTTGTTTTGATTTCTATGCTGTTCATATTTGCCAGATATATGTAATATGATACCAGGGTCAAAAGGTCATAAATCCGATGCGAGCTCGCTTCAACATCATATATTCAAGGTTTTATAAAAATATTTACAAATTGACTTCAAAGTTATATAATAAGGTAAATTAATTTTGTCGTCAGGAGGAATGGCAATGAGTGATCAATTGATAATAACATTAGGACGTGAATTTGGAAGCGGCGGACATGCAATTGCAGTAGAGTTGGCAAACAGATATGGCATTAAGCTTTATGACCACAATTTGTTAGACGCTGTAGCAGCAGAGAAAAACGTAGATGTCGAGACATTAAGACGCTACGATGAGAAGCCAAAAAAACTGCTGTTTTCAAGAAGCCAGAATGGTTTTTCAAGTTCTGCAGAAGAAAATGTAGCATTTTTACAGTTTGAGTATCTGAAGAAAAAAGCAGATGAGGGAGAGTCTTTCATCGTAGTTGGAAGATGTGCAGAGACTGTTTTGGGTGATCGCCCTAATGTGATTTCTTTGTTTGTTCTTGGTGATCGCGAAGTAAAGTGCAAGCGTGTTATGGAGGTCTATGATCTGTCTGAGCGTGATGCACAGTTTAAAATGGAGCGTCATGACAAGTACAGAAAACAGTATCACAACTACTACTGCAAGGATAAGTGGGGCGATTCAAGAGCCTATGACTTATGTATTAACAGTAGCCGATTGGGATTTGATGAGACAGTAAATGAGCTTGAGGATTATATCAATCGACGCAGAAAAATGTTCAAGTAAAAAGAAAAAAGACAATGAGTGACGTTCTGCTTGATTTTTAGGCTAAAATTTGGCATAATAATCAGCGGAACGGGCATGCATAGAAAAAAGCCTGTTCCAAATGGAACGGGCCTTTTTGTTTTGGTTAGGATACATGGTAACCCATACGTTTGAGTTACATGGATCAAGAGATGTCCGATTACAGACGTCCACAGATCCAGTCCCAGATCTCGCCCCACCAAACGCGGCACGGGGATGCAAAATAGAAATCCATAATAGTTCCTCCTTTTTGTTAGTCAATGCTTCATTGCTGAGTTTACAATATCACACATAACTAAGAAAAACAAGTTTTTTCTGTATTCAGAAAGGATATATATGCCAATTCGATCCATTTGTTTTTTGCTTGGACAGCTACTGTTTATTCCATCATATTTTTATATGACAAAGACATTAAAGAAAGAAAAGCTTCGTGCGCCTAGCTTCGTTCGCTTTCTTTTGGTATGCCCGCCCATGGCATACATTTATACGATTTTGTGCATGGGGCTGATTTATCGGCTTCTGCCCGGAAAAATATCATATGATATTATTTATGGTGTAGACTTTTTTGTATTTGGCATCTCCTTTTTACTGATGTATTTTTATGGACGTATGATGGAGCCGGTGGGCAGTGCGGCACGCTTTTTGTATCTATGTTTGTATCTGTTGTCCATGCCATTTACAGCTACATATGATTCACTTACCATGACAGTGCTGATTGATCTTTTGATGCCGATCATTGTTAATTTTATTTATTGCAAATGGGTTTGCCATCCAATCGTGGGGCTTAGGGAAGACTGCAATCGTATCAATGGTGTATTGCTTACGATTTTGATTATTGCAGAATGCCTGTTTTTGCTTAGAATCGCAGGTTTCTTGTTTATTGAAAGCCATGTAGAACTAAAAAAGTATGATGTATATTTTTCTGTTTACAGTTTTATCTATGCAATATTTGTCCTGATGTTTGTTTTTTCGGCGATTATTATTATTGTGCAGAATATCAAGTCAGCGCGGGAAAATGAACAGGCAGCAAAAAAGAACCATGAGCAGTCAATTGAAACAATAGAATCACTTGTACGTGCTGTTGATGCAAAGGATAGCTATACAAATGGTCATTCTGCTCGTGTAGCAAAGTATACAAGACAGATCTCAAAACTGCTTGGATATGATGATGAGAAAGCTGACGGCATGTATTACATGGCATTGCTTCATGATGTAGGTAAGATAGGTGTGGATGATGCTATTCTTCGAAAGCCAGGGCGTCTTACAGATAAAGAGTTTTCTGATATCAAAAATCATACAGTAATCGGTTCACAGATTTTATCTCGTATAAGTTCAATGCCAGAACTTCAGTATGGTGCGCTGTATCACCACGAGCGCTGGGATGGAAAGGGATATCCAAGAGGCTTAAAAGGGGAAGAGATACCAGAAGCAGCGCGTATAATTGCAGTTGCTGATGCATATGATGCGATGACCTCAAATAGATCGTATCGAAAGGCATTAACGCAAGACTGCGTGCATGATGAAATTGTAAATGGAATAGGCAGGCAGTTTTGGCCGCCTGCCGCAAGAGCAATGCTTAAAATGATGGATCAGGATATTCATTATGATATGCGTCAAAAAAATGATGAGTCATCACAAAATGACGAACAAAAATATGAATATGGGATCAGTTAAAAACAGAAGCATATGTATAGTTTTCGGCCTCTGTGTCAGTTAGTGTATGTGTCCATGACGGGCGCGCACCTGCGGCACCGGGGCCATAATTTTTGTATTCTACAAAGTATACAGTATCGTGAGCATCAATCTTTCCCCAGTCGTGCCAGCCTTCAGGTTTGATATGATCACCTATCTCAGAATTTAAAATGACTACTTTTGCATACTCACGCCATGGGCGGCCAAGGTAACATGTATTAGGCTCACTTCCAATAAAGCGGCAATGATTGAATATGTAGCCATAAGTTTGACCTTTTGGCGATGAACCGGCCGTCACATAGCCACCGCCTTCAGGAAGTGATTCAAGTGTACAATTTTCAAAGTAAGCAGTGGCGCTTCCAAAAATAAAATCGACACCACCGCATATATAAGTATTTTTATAATATTGTCTTCCGTTGATGCGCGGGGCAAATTCCTTCGGACCGCGAAAGCCGCCAGGTTCCTTTTCTTTTTCAGGAAGCGGCCCTGTAAAGAGAGTGTCCTGACTTCCAATAAGACGGCAGTTTTCCACACGTATTCCTTCTCCCTCAGCATATAGAGCAATCGCCTGACCAACTTCCTTTCCAGCGCCAGCAGCATTTTCTACAGTGAGATTGCAAAGAGTAATATCTGGCGCATCTAAAAATAAAGTGTAGGTGCGAAAGGTACCTCGCTTTATTCCGTCTGGCATGATTTCTTTTGCATAGTCATCATATGTAAGAATCGTATTTGAAGCATCGTCGCCCATAAGTGTAACGTGAGGCTGTGAGACTGTCAGCTTTTCGTGATAGCGTCCCGGTGCAATGTGTATTGTGACAGGCATAGGAGCATAGGCTTTAGCAGCCTCAATAGCATCAGCAATGCGTGGAAAAGAAGTAGATTGTCCAGCGTTAATAGTAATCATAATGTGATCCTTTCTGATTTTGTGACTTAAATTTGTACCATACTGATATTTTAAAATATCACCTTTTTGCTGTCAATATGAGCTTGCGTTTTTATGAACGCTATTGTAAGATGACGATAGAAAGGTGAGTAACAATTCAAAGTTTTACATCTTTGTAAAACTTTGAATTGTCATAAAAACGGAGGAAAAACAATGGTAATCAGAGAATACAGCAAGGTTGAACTGGTATTTAGCTCTAGTGAGAGCGAAGCAGTCAAGATTGCACTTGTGAATCTGCGGCGCGATTTAATTCGTACACTTGACTGCAGCGTGACAGCAGGAGGCATTATTCGTATCATTGTCGGAACAGTGGGCAATCTGCCAGAGTTAGATGAAAAGGCAGATATTTCAAAACTTCGGGCAGAGGATGGCACGTACCGTAAGGAAGCATTTTTGATTCAGGAAAAGGACGGAGAGCTTTTAATTGCAGGAACAGACCGCCGCGGTACAATTTATGGCATTTATGATTTCTGTGAATGGCTTGGTGTATCACCATGGTATTTCTTTGCCGATGTGCCGGTGCGCCGTAGAAGTGAAGCTGTAATTGAAAATGGTTATTGCAAGGTGGATTATCCGTCTGTTGAGTACAGAGGAATTTTTATCAACGACGAGGAAGAGTTAGAGCACTGGGTATGGCGCTATATGGGTGAAACGACCATCGGTGTAAAGACATATGAAAAGATTTTTGAACTGCTGCTTCGCTTAAAGCTCAATTATATCTGGCCGGCAATGCATGTCAATTCCTTTAATCTAAAACAGGAAAACGGTGCGCTTGCAAACCGCATGGGCATAGTTGTCGGAACGTCTCACTGTGATATGCTGATGAGAAGCAATAATCGCGAGTGGAAGCCGTGGCTTGCAAAGAAGGGCTATACCGATGTGGAATATGATTTTTCTATTCCAGGCAGAAACCGTGAAATCTTAAAGGAGTATTGGCGCGAGAGCGTAGAGCAAAACCGTGATTTTGAAGTAAGCTACACAGTTGGTATGAGAGGAATCCACGACTCAGGTTTTGAGACAAAATCACTTGAAGGTCTGACAGGAGAGAAACTACTAAAAGCTAAAATTGAGTTGCTTGAATCTGTTATGGCAGCACAACAGGAGATTCTTTCTGAAACATTAGACACCGAGCCTATGAAGACCTTTGTGCCGTACAAAGAAGTGCTTGAGCTTTATGATAATGGCTTAAAGGTGCCGGAAGATCTGACACTGATCTGGACAAATGACAACTATGGTTATGTGCGCCGCTATCCAGGCGAGAAGGAAAAGGCAAGAAAGAGCGGAAATGGTATTTATTATCATAATTCTTACTGGGCACCGCCGGGAGCTTCCTATCTGTTTATCTGCTCAATTCCAATGTCTCACACTAGAAATGAGCTGTTAAAGGCATACAAAGAAGGCATTCAGAAGGTGTGGGTTACAAATTTCGGCGCAATTAAGCCACTAGAGCAGCAGCTTTCCTTCTACGCAAAGCTTGCATGGGAAGCAGATGGAGATGCCAATCGCGATCTTGAAACCTTTGACGAAACTATTTTTTTGACAAGATGGTTAGACAGCATGTTTACAGGACAGCCAGGAAAAGCAGCAGCAGCGCTCCTATTAGAATTTGATCAGCTCACAAATGCAAGAAAGCTTGAGCATATGGATGATGACTGCTTTTCACAGACATCATTTGGAGATGAGGCAGCAGCACGCATGCATCGTTATGAATATATTTGCAGTGAGCTGGAGAAGATTTATGAGAACTTGCCGGAGCAGGAGAAGGATGCCTTTTTCCAGATGATATTGATGAAGGTGCAGGCAGCTTATTTTACAAATGGCATGTATTATTATGCAGATCGCAGCCGTCTTTGCATAAGACAGGGCAAAAACAGTGATGCAAAGCGTTATACCGATAAGAGCCATGCATTTGATCTGGCGCGCAGAAAGCTTCTCTACTACTACAATCACGTTATGAGTAATGGAAAGTGGAATGGCATATTAACACCAGAGGATTTCCCACCGCCGCGCACATCTATGTATCCATCATGCCGTGTGCCATTACATGCAGCAGCAGATAAGTTGATTGTCACCTGCTGGAATAACCAAAGTGAGCTCACCTTCACAGACAGCACACACGGTAACGCGAAATGGATTGAACTTGCAAATGCAGAAAACGGCGCACTGTCATATAAGATTGAAAAGCCAGAGTGGCTTGAGATTGTCGGTGCACTTCCAACAGAAGGAACACTTACAAAAGAAACTCGCTTCGTTTTTAGCGTAATACCACAGACTAAATCCTCAGAAGCACTTCACTCTGAAAATGCATCTAATGATGCAAAGTCATCACTTGTTCGCCACGGTGAAATCGTAGTATTTAGCGGTACACAAAAGGTTTGTACAATTCCAGTAACCGATAAGACCGATGATGTAAAGGCTCGTGTACAAAAGGATGCAGAAGATGCAAAGCTGACTAAGGCAGTAGCTTTGTATGTTGCGATTGAAGACAGCGGCAGATGTGTTATTGAGGCAGAAAATGGTACAGCAGTATCAAGCTTGGATGCAGCCGGATGGAAGCTAATTTCTAATCTAGGCCGTTCACAGGGAAGTCTTTTGGAGGCAGAGATACCTGGTGCACAGTGGTCCTGCCCGTTCTATCTGACACAAGGTGGTGATTTTGTATTAGAGCTTCATCGTTTCCCAACGCTTTGCTCTGTGGGACGTATTCGTATTGGCATATCTGTAGACAATGGTGAAATGAATGTGTTTGAGTCGCAGTCAACAGATGAGCACCGTGCGAATTGGAAACATAACATACTAAACAATGTGGATAAGCTGACAGGCTGTTTTACTGGACTGGCAGCAGGACTTCACAGTCTCACCTTCACAGCAATTGATCCATATGTTTCATTCACACGCGCCGTTTTATACGATGAAAAGAGCGAGGCAGGAAAACAGCTGTCTTGTCAGCTTACAAGTCCGGCAAAACTTGTGGATGGAGCTTATAAAAGAAGCAATCTTGGAATTGTCCTGTCAAATCCAGAATGCGAAATGCTTCCTAAAAATATTGATCTTGATGCATATTGTGAGCACTGGTACGGCAATGTAACACCAGAGCCGCGCCCTGTTTTATATCTTCCGCTTGCAGCAGGAAAAGATTCGCTAGAAGATGATGATATAATAATTCGTCCAGAAGAAAACAGCGATACGATTACGCCGCCGCAGATCTTGGCAAAAGCAGCAAGCACAGTCACAGAGGCAAATGGCATTATCGAAATTGACGCGGCATCTGCAATGGCACAAACTGCATTTGCATCTACAAATGACAGTGCAGATGGCACTTCTTGGAATTATTGTGACAGTCCGGCATATAACGAAAGTGGTCTTGCTATGTATATCGAAAAGGAAGGCTTATCATGGAGTGAACAAGAAGCGCCAAGCCTTCACTATATAGTTAAGGCACAGGGCGGTCATTACCGCATCTGGGTACATACATGGCAGTGGGGAGATGACTGTTCACACTATACTGTAGGAGTAGATGGCGTCATTGTACCAGAAAAAGAACTGTATGGCGGACGCCCACTATGGAAATATGCATCAGAGCATGTATGGAAGTGGGCACCAGTCTGGGAGTGCGAACTAGAGAAAGGTCAGCATGAAATAAGTGTGCACAGCCTAAATTCACGCCTTCGCATTGATCAGATACGGTTAGAGAAAGTGTAATATTTTAAGGTACATATGCAAAGCTTCGCAAAAGCACCGTAAGGAAGAAATAAAAGACCTGCCTGCCCATCACTGAGCAAGCAGGTCTGCTAATGTAATACTGTCAAGATAGTCATTTACGATTTCACCTAGTTTCATCCACATACCAATTGTGCGGCATTCAGATGCCTTAGGGCAGGAGGTTGAGCCAGATTCAATACAGCCGACAGGTTCAAGACTTGTTTCTGTAAGGCGCAGGATTCTTCCGATTGTGTATTCACTGGGAGACATAGTCAGACGATAGCCGCCGCCCTTGCCGCGCATGCCCTCAAGAAGATGTTCTTGGACAAGAATTTTTAAAATGCTTTCCAGATATTTTTCAGAAATTCCCTGTCTGGCAGCAATTGATTTTAATGGAATATATGGTTCATTTGGATGCTCTGCGATATCAATCATAACACGCAGGGCATAACGTCCTCTGGTAGATACAATCATAAGTCACCTCAAAAATTGGATTAGCTGTGTCACAGCAGATAAACCTATTATACTACAAGGTAAAAAGGAAATCAAATAAAAATTGCAGTTCACAGAGCATTTTACGAAAACGGTTCGACGATTGTTTTGTCGGCATCACTTTTTCGCGAGCACCTGTTACGCTACTTATCATTATACATTGCTTTGAAAGTCTCGCTACAACGTTCTGCCTCGTAAAAGCAACTCGTCTCACCGCTAATCTATGTTGTATTTTGCAAACTGCAATGTTGTATCCTTTTTAGAACAGAAAATTGAGAAAACCCTCTGTACAAATCAGAAAAAATCTTCTACAATGAAATTGTGGCAGCGAGCATAGAGCCGCTGACCAGAGTCTGCGGCGCCGCCGTGGCAGACTTTTGTATAAGCGGCGCAGAGAGGAAATTGAAAAATGAAAAAGACAGGTAAGACAGCAGCATTAGCATTGACCATGAGCATGGCAGTGACAGCAATGCCGTTTGGCGTATCGGCAGAGGAGACAGATAAGACAGTTGTGCGCATTAATATGGAGTCTGAGCCGGATAACTTAGATCCATGGCTTTCAGCAGCAAGCGACACAGAGGCCGTATTTCACAATGTATTCGAGGGACTTGTACTGTTTGATGAGACAGGAGCATTGATTCCGGGATTAGCCGAGAGCTGGGATATTTCCGATGATGGATTGACCTATACCTTTCATTTAAGAGACGACGTAACCTTCCACAATGGAAAGGCATTTTCGGCTGAGGACGTCGTATATACCTATGAATCTCTTTCCGGTTTAGGCGGAGAGGAAGCTCTTTCTTCTAAATTTAAAAACCTGACTTCTGTAGAAGCCGTTGATGATTACACAGTTACAATGACACTTGCTGAGGCTGATGCTGCATTTTTACAGTATACAAGAGTAGCAGTACTTCCAAAAGGATATGAGGATCAGTCAAGTGCTCCGGTAGGAACCGGCCCATTTGTGTTTGAAAAATATGTTCCGGGACAGATGGTTGTTCTGGAGAAAAATGAAGATTATTATGATGAATCCAGAATGCCAAAGATTGATGAGGCACAGATTTATATCATGGGTGATGACAGTGCCGTTTTGACAGCTTTGCAGTCAGGACAGCTTGATGCTGGAATTGTTTATGCAGACAGCGCTGATTATTTAACAGGTGACTTTACTGTAAACAGCTCTCCGCAGAACATGGTTCAGCTGTTTGCATTAAATAACTCAGCCACGCCATTTGATGATGTGCGTGTACGTCAGGCATTTGAGTATGCAGTTAATAAGGATCAGATCATTGACGGTGTATTTGCCGGATATGCTACAGAGCTGTATAGTAACTTCAGCCCGGTAATGTCCTATTTTTACAATGATGAGCTTGAAGATGTCTACACATATGATGTAGAAAAGGCAAAGGAATTGCTGGCAGAGGCAGGATATGAGGATGGCTTTGATATTACAATCACAGTTCCGTCTAATTATCAGAAGCATGTTGATACTGCGCAGGTAATCGCACAGCAGTTAAAGCAGATCAATGTCAACGCAACTATTGAGCCAGTTGAGTGGGGTCAGTGGCTTGAGCAGGTATACACAAATGCAGATTATCAGACAACAGTTGTTGGTTTGACAGGAAAGCTTGATCCAAACGATATTTTAGGTCGTTATGTAAGCGATTATGCAAAGAATTTCATGAAATACAATAATCCGGATTACGATAAGCTGATCGAAGAAGCAAAGACAGCTTCAGATGAGGAGCGCGTTGAGTTATTTAAGGAGTGTCAGAAGATGCTGACAGACGACGCTGCTGCTGTATGGATCTGTGATCCGAATGCCATTGCTGTTACAAGAAGCGATTTAAAGGGCTACACTTTCTACCCGGTAAGCTTCATTGATTTAAGCAAGCTTTACTACGAGGAATAAATCTATATAAGAAAGGCAGCCCGGCGAAAGTTTTTTCGGCGGGCTGTTTTGGAGTCAGACATATGAATTATTATATACGGAAAGCAGCGGGCCTTTTGGTAACGCTGCTGCTAGTGTCTTTTATTACATTCAGTGTTTTTCAAATTTTGCCGGGAAATCCTGCCTATATCATTCTTGGAGTAGATGCAGATCCTATGCAGATTGAGGCACTGAATAAGAGCATGGGATTAGATAAGCCTGCACTTGTGCGTTATATAGATTGGATTGCAGGACTGTTTCGCGGCGATCTTGGCATTTCATATCGTTATCAGCAGCCGGTTGCACAGCTTATATCAGATGCGCTTGAAGTAACTGGAAGCCTTGCAATTGTCACGCTTATTTTGACATTGATAATTGGTGTTTTGGCTGGTGTGTGGCTGGCAGACCACTCAGATAAGTGGTATAGTCTTCCGCTTTCTATGCTCTCACAAGTCAGCATTTCTATCCCGTCTTTCTGTATGGCAATCTTTTTAATCAGTATTTTTACAGTTGGTTTAAAATGGCTTCCATCTATTGGTTTTGTCTCATTTTCAGAAAGCCCGTCAGGATGGTTTAAAAGTCTGATATTGCCGTCATGCTCATTAGCGCTTGGTACAAGTGCAATAGTGATTCGCTATGTTAAGGTGTCAGTTAACGGGCAAAGAAAGCAGGATTATGTGCGTACTGCCTACAGTAAAGGTTTGGGAAAAAATAAGGTGATGTACCGTCATGTGCTTAGAAATTCCCTAATTCCTGTAATTACAATTTTTGGTATGACAGCAGCAGATATCTTGGGCGGAAGCATCATCGTTGAAAATGTTTTTTCAATGCCGGGAATCGGAAGGCTGATATCTGTCTCAATTTCAAGCAGAGATTTGCCGCTGCTGCAGGGACTGACCTTTTATTTGGCACTTATTGTTGTGGTGTGCAATTTTATTGTCGATTTGATCTATTCGATTGTCGATCCAAGGATTCGCTTGAAGTAAGAGATGCTTACTCATGTTTTTTGCGAGTCAAGAGAATTTCTGACCTTTTGACTTTTGTGTCGTAAAAATAGAGTACGGCAAACTGTAACAGAAAAGGAATAAGAGTAACGATATGAAACAATATTTAAAAAATAAAAGCTTTCTTACAGGAGCAATTCTGGCGTTTATTATGCTTGGGATGCTTGTCGTCAGCTTATTTTGGCTGCCATATGATCCAGAAGAAATGTATCTTGCACCAAAGCTGTCGCTTCCTAGCATATCACATCTTATGGGAACAGATCAGTTTGGTCGAGATGTGCTGAGCCGCATAATGAAGGGTATACAGGTATCATTTGGCATTGGTGTTGTCGTTGTAGCAGCAGGAGGACTTGTGGGAACGCTTCTTGGTGCCTGTTCTGGATATTTTGGCGGATATGTTGATGAAGTGATTATGAAAATCGTGGACGCACAGATGGCATTTCCAGGAATTTTGCTTGCATTAATGCTGATGTGTATATTTGGACGCGGTTTAAGCAATACGATTCTGGCATTGTCAATCATGTCCATTCCGCGTTTTGTGCGCATGGCGCGAAGCGGATTTTTAAAGCTTCGTGAATCAGATTTTGTAAAAGCAGAGCGTGTCAGAGGAGCATCTGCACCGCGAATCATGTTTTTGCACATTTTGCCAAATTTATTCTCAGAGTTGACGGCAACTGCATCATTAACATTTGCGTCAGCAGTCATGTCAGAGGCAGGATTAAGCTACTTAGGACTTGGTGTAGCACCGCCAAAGCCAAGTCTTGGACTGATGCTTTCAGATGCCCAGCAGACGCTTCTTATGGCACCATGGAACATTGCCATGCCAGCGATTGTGATTACATTGCTTGTCATGAGCTTTAATTTGATTGGAGACGGAATCCAGGAGGTGACTGAGCAATGATTGAATTTCGGGCAGAACATTTTTCATTGGATTTTGAACATGAAAAAAAGTGGTATCCGGCGGTGACAGATTTCAATATGCACATTGATGCAGGAGAGATGGTTGCACTGATAGGAGAGTCGGGCTGTGGAAAATCCATCACGGCGCTTTCTATGATAGGACTTCAGCCGCCGAATACACGCATTATGGGTCACATGTATTTAAATGGCGAAAATGGGCCGGAGGATTTAAATGAACTGACAAAAAAGGAGTGGACGTCAATTCGCGGAAGGCGTATCTCCATGATTTTTCAGGAGCCTATGACAGCTCTTAACCCACTGATTAAGATAGGAAAACAGGTGCGCGAAAGTCTTTTAACTCACCAAAAGGGTATAAGTAAAAAAGAGGCAAAGAGTCTTGTCTTAGAACAGCTAAAAAGTGTTGGTCTTCCAGATGTGGAAGATCTGTATGACTGCTATCCTCACCAGTTGTCTGGCGGACAGCGCCAGCGAGTTATGATTGCAATGGCATTTATAAATAATCCGGCTCTTTTGATTGCCGATGAGCCAACAACTGCACTCGATGTTACGATTCAGACGCAGATTATGGATTTGATGCGCCAGATGAATAAAAAGACTAATACAGCTATTCTTTTAATTTCTCATGATCTTGGTGTTGTAAGCCGTCTGTGCAGCCGCGTTTACATTATGTATGCGGGACGTATTGTTGAGAACGGTCCGGTAGATGAAATTTTAACTAATCCGCTTCATCCATACACAAAAGGTCTTGTAGATGCTATTCCTGATATTACAAAGCGTGGAAAGCCATTAAAGGCTATACCAGGCAGTGTGCCGGGATTATATGCAAGAAGTAATACAGGCTGTGGCTTTGCAGAAAGATGTGAGTACTGTACGAATAAGTGCCAAAAAGAAGTGCCGCCGCTAGTGCAGGATGGGGGACGCGCTGTAGCATGTTGGAATAAAAGCTTTGACTCAGGAAGGGGCAATACTCATGACTGAACAAATAAAACAAAGACAGCCACTAATTGAGCTAAAAGATGTGACAAAAACATATCATGACGGCAAGAGAAAAGACGTTTTTGCCGTATCAAATTTTAATTTGACGCTTTACGAGGGTGAGACACTTGGTCTTGTCGGAGAGTCTGGCTGTGGAAAATCAACTATCGGAAATATGCTTGTTCATCTTTTTACACCAGATGAAGGTTCTATTTTATTTCGCGGACAGGATATCGCCTCAATGAATGAGAGGCAGTTTCATCCGCTTCGAAAAGAGATTCAGATGGTCTTTCAGGATCCATATTCTTCACTTAATCCGAGAAAGAAAATTGGCTGGCTGTTAGAAGAACCGCTTAAGATTCATAGAAAAGATATGAAAAAAGAAGAGCGAAAGGCAAAGGTAGAGGAAATATTAAAAGAAGTTGGGCTTGATGCAGAGTATGCAAACCGTTATCCAAAGGAACTTTCCGGCGGACAGCGCCAGCGTGTCAGCATTGCGCTTGCATTTTTGATGAATCCGGCATTTCTTGTCGCAGATGAGCCAGTGTCAGCGCTTGATGTCTCTGTTCAGGCGCAGATTTTGAATTTGATGCGTGAGCTTCAAGAAAAATATCAGCTGACCTCTCTTTTTATCTCACATGATTTAGGCGTGGTATCGTATCTGTCAGACCGAATTGGCGTGATGTATTTAGGTCATTTGGTTGAGCTTGGCACAACCGAGGAAATTCTAAAGAATCCTGCACATCCGTACACAAAGGCACTGTTTGATGTCAATGCAGGTGTGCTTTTTGGTGAGATTCCAAGCCCATCCGATCCACCGTCAGGATGCCCATTTCATACTAGATGTGTGTACTGCACAGAAAGATGCAAAGCAGAAATGCCGCAGGTGCAGACACTTTCAGGGGAAGGTGAAAATGTGCACATTGCGGCATGTCACAGGATTGGGGTCAGTTCATGAAAACTAAGTTTATCCGTGCCTGACCTCAAAGGGTAAACGAAGTAACGGAGCAATTCGTAGGTATTCAGAGTTTTAATTGTTCGAATCGCTTTCTGTTTCCATTTTCCAGATGCGTATCGAATTAGGCAGACGATCGAGACAGTCAGCCAAGTAAGTCCCGTTGTCATCCAGATGCCCCAGAAGCCAATCTTTGGAATTTTTGTCAGAACAGAGGCATATACCAGACGGCAGAAAACCTCAGCTAGACCATTGATCATCGCAAATCCAGCATCGCCACATCCATTTAAAATGCCCCTTGGAATGTAGATCATACCAAGAAAGAAATAGCATACACTGGTGATTTTCAAAGCAGAAGCACCAAGATTAATGACGTCGGTTTCTTTAACAAAGAGACCGGCGATATTTTTTCCAAAAATAAAGGTAACTGGAATCATAATTGCGCTAAACACAGCAATAATGCCAATTGATTTTTTGAATCCAAGCTTTACTCGCTCAGTATCCCCAGCACCAATGTTTTGACCAGCATAGGTGGTAAGAGCAGTGCCGATTGAGTTATAAGGCTGGTTGATCAATTGCTCAATTCGGTTTGTGATTGTGTAGGCAGAGACAACCGTAGAACCAAAGCTGTTGACAATCGACTGCAAGAATACGCAAGAGACAGCGATCATGCTGCTTTGCAAGGCAATAGGAACACCGAGTCGATAAGAGTTTTTGATGATCAAAAAATCAGGCTTTAGCTGCTTCTTTGTCAGATGAAAATAAGATATTTTCTTGAATGCATAGAAGAGACTTACTACGGCTGATAGTGCCTGAGAGAGGATCGTCGCAAATGCGACACCAAACACGCCCCAGCCAAAGCTAATGACAAACAAGAGATCCAAAAGCACATTGCAAATGCTTGATAGGATCAGAAAGTACAGAGGTGTCTTTGAATCACCAAGTGCTCGAAGGATTGAGGAGACACCGTTATATAGAGAAATTGCAACGATTCCTAGGCAGGTCGTTCTCATATAGGTGATCGAGTCGTTAATGATGTCATCTGGTGTCTTCAAAAGCCTTAAAACAGCCGGCGCAATCAAGTAGCACAAAATGCTGACAACAAGCGCCGACGAGATTAGTACATAGAACGAGTTTGCAATCGTCTCACTGACCTTATCAAATCGCTTCGCACCGTAAAATTGCGAGACAATGACACCAATTCCAATGCCAAGACCAGATGAAAGTGAGAAGAACAACCAGTTTAGTGAGCCGCAAGCACCGACAGCGCCAAGCGCATTGGCACCTACAAAATTTCCTACGACAATCGAGTCCACCATGTTATAGAATTGCTGGAAGATATTGCCGATGATCAGTGGGACAGAGAAAGTCAGAATTAGTCTGACTGGGCTGCCCTTTGTCATGTCGGCAGTATTTGATGAAGGTTTCATATGTATTCCCTCCCTAATTTATAGTCTGCCTTTTTTTTAACATGGTAAAAGCTCATTGTAAATGGATTATTTTTGCTTAAATTCATCTTAAAAGATAGATATTATTGTCTAGTGCCATACAGATGACCTGAAAACTCTCCAAACAGCGTTTCTTCTTGTTTGCGAAGGAAAATAGTAACATCAGATTCACCAAATACAGCCTGAATATGGATAGAGCCGACAGAGGTATCAAGCAGGTGAACGCGGATATAAAGCATGTTTTCGCTAAGCCATTCTGCGCTTGCTGCGTAATGCATAGAAACAGGCACAGGCTCATCGGCACGGTTTCCCATATGAGTAGTCATATTAAGCGTACCTTCCTTTAAAACACCAAAGCCAAATTCAAAAGTCACTGTGGAATCTGTATTGTACGGGGAAACATGGCACTTTAATGCCACTTTCCCCATCGCAGATGGCGTCAGTGGATCACTCATCTCAAATGAAATCTCATCCCAAATTGTTTCATTGATTATGTTTTTATCAAGTGTCTTTGCAGCGTCAGAAGCCTTTTTGATTACATATGTCCATTCAAAACTTGACATAATTGGCCTAAAATTGGTCAAAAAACTTGTATTTATGTCATTGACATTTTCAAATTTGTTGTTCCATGACTCAGAAGCAGATTTATTATGGTTAAGCGGACGCATTGCAAGCTTACTCATAAATTGCTCAAAAGCAAGTTTTTCTTCGTCAGATGGTGTCCATGGTGCCTTTTTCTTTTCAAGCTCTGGCAAGATATGGCGAAAGATTGCATCATAGATGACCTGGTTGCCGCCCTGATAGCCTTGCGTGTCAGCAGTTGTCACGATTGCCGTGTTATATTCTGGCAAAAGAATAGCAAGCTGACCGCCCATTCCGTAGCAAACAATTGAGCCATGCTCGCCAATCCAAAACTGTAATCCATAGCCCTGGCTTTCAGATGGAACGGGACCTGTGACACATGTTGCTGTCTGAAATGAGGTCGATTCTTTAATATAATCAGCTGAAATATACTGTTTTCCATTCAACTTTCCATTATTTAAGATCAAAAGTGCAAAGAGCATAAAATCGCGTGAGGTTGCCATCAGACCTGAACCGCCCATACTAACGCCAAAACCATCTGTAAGACAATAGGCCTCTTTTGAAAAACCAATTTCGTTTAAAACTTTGTTTCGAAGGTAGTCAAGCATTTTCATGCCTGTCAGTTTTTCTACAAGAGCGCACAGTGTATGTGAGGAAGATGTATCATAGTGAAATACAGTTCCAGGCTTATGTGTAGGAGCTACGGTAAAAAAGCTTTTAACCCAGTCTGTTTTTGAGCTGAATTTATCGTAAGTAGTTGAAGCATGGCAGGAGCGCATGGAGAGCATGTCACGGATTGTGGTGGCAAGAAGCCATGGATGTGCCTCGGAAGCGTTCGGGACGTATTCTGGGAAAAATTTTACAATAGAATCGTCAAGAGACAGGCGGCCTTCCTCCTGTAAAAGTCCAATTGCGATGCTTGTAAAGCTTTTTGTGACAGAAAACATCCGATGAAGGTCATTTTTCTTTACTGGCGCATAGTAGCCTTCTGCAACAAGACAGTCATCTTTGCATAATAGAAAGCTGTGCATAGAAACTTCTCGTATATCGATTTCGCGTAAGGCGTCAATGATGCAGGAGGCAGATATGCCTGCTGCTTCAGGAAATGTGGTGCTTGTAATTGTATTCATAAATAACAAAAATCCTCCTTCTTTTTGTTCAGTATAACGAATTAATGAGAAAGTGTCAATTTAAGAACACAGAAAAAACAAAGAAAAGAATCAAAAGTGACGGAAACTTATTAGGGAATAAAACGTTTATTAGTAAAAATTCAAAAACTACTTGTAATTTTATCGTTTGCGTAGTAAAATGATAAACAAAGATGTTGTGATACACAACAGATGTATATCTGAAGGAGGATTTCTAAATGGAGAAGAGAAAATTGATGGCACTGGCATCAAGTGCTGCAATGGTAATGGCTTCTATGGGCATTGCACCAGCTGTTATGGCAGATGAGGTAGAAAAGCCGGAGAAGATCACAGTAATGTTTGACGGTACCGTTTTCACACAGGAGAACGGACAGGCAGAGTTCGAGGCAAGATGGGAAGAGCTTACCGGTATTGACCTTCAGATTATTCAGCCAGACCATTCACAGTACTATGATGTATTAGGTCAGACCATCGCAGGCGGCGATTGGCCGGATGTTGTTCTGTTAGGTTCTACATACTACGCTAGCTACGCAGCAGAGGGCGTTCTTTGGGATATGACAGAAGCATATGACAACTCCGAGCTCAAGGATCGTATTACCGACCAGAGCGTTATCGATGGTTTAAAGATTGATGGTTCTCTGTACGGAATTTCTCCTGCAAGAGGAAACGGTTGCATCACTTATGTAAAGAAGGCATGGTTAGATAACTGTGGCTTAGAGGTTCCGACTACTTATGATGAGTATCTGGCAATGCTTGAGGCATTTAC
The DNA here is from genome assembly GCF_020687335.1 of Anthropogastromicrobium aceti. Lineage (NCBI taxonomy): Bacteria > Bacillati > Bacillota > Clostridia > Lachnospirales > Lachnospiraceae > Anthropogastromicrobium > Anthropogastromicrobium aceti. The sequence goes on along the minus strand of NZ_JAJEQN010000010.1, from coordinate 15,673 downwards.
CACTGGCGATCCAGATGGAAATGGTGTTGACGGCGATACATATGGTGTATCTTCTGCTGGTCTGATCGGAACTGAGGCTCCATATACAAACTATCTGCCGGAGTTCTATCAGGATGCTTACCCGAGCTTCTACAAGAATGATGAAGGCGTATGGGTAGATGGCTTTACAGAGGATTCCATGAAGGATGCTTTAGAGAGATTAAAGAGTGCATACGAGGCTGGCTACATTGATAAGGAGTCTCTGACTAATGCAACATCTGACTGCCGTACCAAGTTCTATGAGGATAAGTTTGGTGTATTCACATACTGGGCAGGAACATGGGCAACCAACTTAAAGACAAATCTTGAGGCAAATGGTCTTGACAGTGAGCTTGTAGCAATCCCGCCGATCGAGGAGCTTGGCGCTTATACAGAGCGTGTTGCACCGGCTTGGTGTATTACTGAGGCTTGCTCAAATCCAGAGGGTGTATATAAATACTTTATCGAGAGCATGTTAGATGGCGGCGATATGCAGTTCTTATGGACATATGGTGTAGAGGGTGTTCACTGGTCAACAGCAGCTGAGGAAGTTTGCGGTGTTACATACGAGGAAGGCCAGTTCCATATGTTAGAGAACAGAGAGAAAGAGGGAACTGTTTATACAAAGAACCACATCGACCCGATGCTTGCAGTTGCTCCGCTTGAGAACGATCCAAAGGCAGATGCAGTAGCAGAAGAGGCAAAGGTTTCTGCAGAGACTTTCCAGGAGCACAGCAAGATGGCTCAGCTGGTTGTTTCCACTGATGAGATGGCAGAGTATAACGGTGATCTGACCACACTTAAGAATGAAGTAATCGCTAAGGTTGTTACTCAGGGCATGAGCGTTGAGGATGGTATGGCATACTTTGATCAGCAGGGTGGAAATAACTGGTCTCAGAAGATTGTTGATTCTCTGAACAACTAATCAGTCCCAAACCTGACTTGTATGCACTAAGTTAAAAGCGTATGCAGGACAATTGATTTGTATGACAGACGGATAGCTGCTGGGAGGCATATCAATAAATTTGACTCTCAGCAGTTTTTTTCGTCTTTCAGATAGATGGAAGAAGCGCACATACAGTGAGATTTCTGACATCATTTTTGATGCAGGAAAAATCCGAAGCATCTAAGTTTACAAATATAATAAAAAAGGAGAAAACGATGGCAAAAAAGAACACTATAACGCTCCCAGACGGGACTGTTGTATCACACAAGAAGCCACTCAAAGAGCAGATGTATAAGTACAGATGGTTCTATTTGATGTTCCTTCCTGTATTTATCTTTGTAGTAGTATTCTACTATCTGCCAATGTTCGGTATTGTTTATTCATTCACCGAGTACAAGCTGATTAAAGATCCTGTATGGACGGGATTCAAAAACTTTGAGACTTTGTTTTCAAAGCCAATGTTCTGGCGTGCATTTAAAAATACGCTGTTTTTAAGTATCTCTAAGCTGCTTTTGAATACATTTGCGGCAGTAGTTGTTTCACTGTTATTAAACGAGATTATAAACGTTCATTTTAAGAAGGTTGCACAGACAATTATTTATCTGCCGCATTTCTTATCTTGGGTTGTTACAGCATCTGTTTTTGGCTTGATTCTTTCTCCATCAAGTCAGGGTCTTGTAAACTCTTTCCTTGCTTCAATCGGTGTGGTTGAAAAAGGAAGCGAGATTTATTTCCTTGGAAGCTTAAAGTGGTGGACACCGGCATTCTTTGTTATTAACGTATGGAAGGATACAGGATGGCAGACCATTATCATCATGGCAACACTTGTTGGTATCAGCCAGGAAATTTATGAGGCTGCTGGTATTGATGGTGCAGGACGCTGGAAGAAGATGTGGTACATCACCATGCCGGCACTGGCAAACACGATCATCACTGTTATCATCCTGAACTTGGCAAAGGTTCTTAACTTGTTCGAGTCTGTATTCGTATTACAGAATGATGCTGTTATGGAAAAGGCAGAGGTTATTCAGACATACGTTTACAACCAGACCTTCAACAGCGGCGGTATCCCGAATTACGGTTATACTACAGCGGTAGGTTTATTCAAGTCACTTGTCGGCTGCGTACTCGTACTGATCTGTAACTATATCAGTAAGAAGGTTCGTAACGGACGCGGTATTGTTTAAGGAGGTGGAGAACAAATGAAAGATCATCCAAAGATTAGACTTTTTAATGTAATTAATGGAATCATTTTTATTCTGATCTCCATTATCATGTTGATTCCGATTTATAAGGTATTAGTCGATTCCTTCGACTTAAGTTCTGCTTATGGTATGAGATTGTGGCCGAAGCAGTTTGGTCTGGCTGGATATGAGAGTGTACTGTCAAATCCGACTCTGTATCGTCCACTTCTGATCTCCGTTGGAACAACACTGGCAGGTACCTTCCTTGGTCTGGCACTTTCTACACTTGGTGCATATGTTTTAATTCAGTGGGATATGCCGGGAAGAACATTCTTTGCAAACTTCCTGCTGTTTACCATGATCTTCAACGGTGGTATGATCCCGACTTACTTGGTTATGAAAAACTTGGGTTTAACAAATAACCTGCTCGGCGTTGTACTTCTTCCAGCAATCAATATTTATAACCTTGTTTTGATGAGAAACTTCTTCGAGGGTATTCCGCAGAGCTTGTTTGAGGCAGCAACACTTGATGGATGTACGCCAATGGCAACATTTATCAAGGTTGTACTTCCGCTTTCCAAGGCAGCACTTGCTTCCATCGGTCTGATGTTTGCAGTTGCTTACTGGAATGATTACACCAACTACAAGCTGTACATTACTGATTCTACTCTCTATAACTTCCAGATGAAGTTAAGAAGTATCATGATGGGTAGTGATCTTCCGCAGGCAAACGGCGGTGCAACTGAGAATACCGTAAAGAGTGCGGCAATTATCATTGCAATTTTACCATTCATGATTCTGTATCCGTTCCTGCAGAAATACTTCGTAAAGGGTGTTAACGTAGGTGCTGTAAAGGGTTAAAAACAAATAAAAGGTGCGCTGTTGTCTTCGGATAACAGCGCCGTTTTTGATTAAAAGAGGGTTTGAAGAATAGAACTTAGGAAGGGCTGGCTGTTATGGCAAAGGCAAAAGTAACCGAAAAAAATATTAAGCTGATCCTGCATGGCAGTATTGGAAAGGCAATTCTCGCACTGGCAGTACCTGTTGTGATCAATAGTTTTTTACAGACTATGTATAATCTGACCGATACTTATTGGCTCGGACAGCTTGGAACAAATGAATTAGCAGCAATTAATCTTGTTTCGCCGCTACAGCAAATTGTGGTAAACTTTGGATCGGGACTTACGGTGGCAGGTGCTGTTTTGATTGCACAGCTTATCGGAGCATCAAAAAAAGAAGAGGCAGCCTCCATGGCAAGTCAGATCTTTGTCTGCGCAATGATATTTTCCATCATCTGCGCCGGAGTTATTGCAATTTTTACCCCTACTGTGGTAAACTGGCTTGGAGCAGATGAGCCGACAGCAAAAGTTGCAAATGTGTATCTTAGGCTTGTTATTTTAGATATGCCGTTTTTATACATGGTCAATATTTTTGCAGCGATTAGGCAGGCGCAAGGTGATACAGTATCACCTATGTTTTTAAATCTGACAGGAATTTTACTTAATGTTGTACTTGACCCACTTTTAATGATTGTGATACACTGGGGAGCAGCAGGAGCAGCGCTTGCGACAGTTATTGCTAAGGCAGTTCCAGCAATGATTTCACTTGTCATCTTAAAGAGAGATACAACAGGTGTAAGGATTCGTTTAAAGGGCTTTCGCTTTGAAAAAAGCAAAATGAAGAGTATTCTCACAGTTGGTCTTCCGACTGCAATCGGCGGAAGTACAATGCAGCTTGGCTTTCTTTTAATGAGCAGAAATGTCTATGTGTATGGTACTGGAGCAATGGCAGCATACGGAATTGGCAACAAGGTAAATGGTCTTATCACGCTGCCATCAAATGGTATTGGCTCAGCAGTTGCGACAATTGTTGGTCAAAACATTGGAGCTAATCAGATTGACCGCGCTGAAAAAGGCTATAAGATCGCAAGACGTGTGAGTGTTATTTTTTTGTTTGTTGGAGGACTGATTCTATCGCGTCCATTTTTATCAGAGGCGATAGTAGGGTTGTTTTCAACAGATGAAGAAGTAATAGCTATGGCTGCAGATTTTCTTAGCATCATGGCGTTATGGTGCTTTACAAATGGTGTTTATAATTCCACAAGCGGTCTCTTTCAGGGAAGCGGTCATACGGAAGTTACGATGGCAGTTGATGCAACGAGGCTGTGGGTATTTCGATTCGCAACACTTTATGTATGCGAGCATTGGCTTCATATGGGAGTTCGAAGCATCTGGTATAGCGTCGTTGTCAGCAATGCACTGTCATCTGTGATTTTGTATGTGGTATACCGCACGGGGCTTTGGAAGAAAAAGCGCGTGTAATTACATTAATCTTACGGAAAGGAAGAATCATAGGATGAGCTATAGACTTGCCATATTTGATTTAGATGGAACAATTCTTGATACATTGGAGGATTTAAAGGAGAGCACAAATGCAGCGCTTGCTGCAAATGGGTATCCGGAGCGGACACTTGAAGAGGTGCGTTGTTTTGTTGGAAACGGCATTGGAAAACTCATTGAGCGAGCTGTGCCTAAGGGAACATCAAAGGAAGCGACCAAAAAGACGCTGGAGAGTTTTAAGGTTCACTATGGCATACATTGCGCAGACCACACAAAGCCTTATGATGGAATTATAAAGCTGTTAGAGGATCTACGTAAATGCGGCATCCAGACGGCAGTTGTTTCAAATAAGGCAGACTTTGCCGTGCAGGAGCTTTGCAGTCAGTACTTTCCGAAAGTATTTGATTTTGTCGTTGGTGAGCGAGACGGTATCAGAAGAAAACCTTGCCCGGACAGCGTTTTTGAAGTTCTAAAGACATTGAAAAAGACGGCGGCAGAGGCAGTTTATATTGGCGATTCCGATGTAGATGTAGATACGGCAAAAGAAGCAGGTATGGATGGAATTTTTGTAAACTGGGGATTTCGAGGCAGAGAATTTTTGCTTGAGCATGGCGCAAAATGTGTTGTAGATACGCCGGAAGAGTTAGAGAGGCTGCTTACTGGAAAAGCCTAAGCTAAAAATTCTAAGGGAAAGAAAAGGACTAGAAAAATGGCAGTAACAGCAAAGGACGTTGCAGAAGCATGCGGCGTATCCCGAATTACAGTAAATCGTGCACTGAGCGGAAATGAGAATGTGAAGCCAGAGACGCGAGAGAAAATCTTAAAAAAGGCACAGGAAATGGGATACGTTCCAAATCTTATCGCACGAAGTCTTGTAAATGGAAAAAGTAAAATGATTGGTATTGTGATTTCTGATATAAAAAATCTGTACTTTTCGGAGATTGTCGATGCTATAACACGCCAGGCGAGAGCACGCGGCTATATGGTCTGCACCTGTACACATGATAGTGATTGTCAGGAAGAAAAGCGTCTTATAGAGATGATGAAAGGCTATTGCGTTGACGGTATGATTTTAAACTGTGTTAACAGAGGCGGTGAGTTTAAAGACTGGCTTGATAAGCTGAATATGAAGTATGTGATCCTTGGCTATCAGCTCCTTCCTGAAAGTTATACAGTAGGTGTAAATGAAAATAAGTCTGTAAAGGATGTTGTGCGTTTTTTAAAGGCGCATGGATATAATAAGCAGGTATTTGTTGTTCCTCCTTTGTATGGAGAAGATGGTCGAATTAATATTCCTCATTACCAGAGAGCCTCTGGCTTTCAGGAAGAGGCAAAAAAGCAAGGCTGTGACTATCATATTTTGTATGGAAATGATACGAATGAGCAGGCACTTGAGTTTTTAAAAAAGAATACAGGGGAAAAGCCAGTATTTTTGTGTACAGGAGAAATGTTTGCCATACCAATGCAGAAATTTTTAAAAAAGAATGGATACCGTGCGCCAAAAGATTATGGTCTTATGACATATGACCGATTGATGTATCGCTTTTGGAATGAAGAGGCCATTGCTGCAGTAGATAATCATGTTGATCAGATAGGAACGAGTGTGGCAAATGCTGTTATTGATTTAATTGAAGAAAAAGAAATTCCTATGAATATAGAGGTGCCGTATGATCTTGAAGAGGGCACATCACTTTAAGAGATTAGAGGGGTCTTAATGGCCCTTCTTTTTATTGCATAGAATTTTCTTCGAGACACAGGGGAATATTATTAAAAAAAACGTAAAAATCCTAGAAAACCAGTTGACAAATTGTAAAAAATGATTATAATTGGAACCATAGACAAATGATCACGTGAACATTTTAAAAAAGATGTGCAAAACGCACAAAACACTACAAGTCTGCCCTTTTAAGGTCAGAGTATTATTAAGGAGGATTTTATTTATGAGAAAGCAGGTTTCTTTTGCTCTTGCACTGAGTATGGTTATGACATCTGGAATGGCAACCGTTGCCAATGCAGCAGCTGATGATGGAAAAACGAACGTGGTATTTTGGAACAGCTGGACAGGCGGCGATGGTGATACACTGGAAGCACTTGTAAACAAGTTTAATGAAGAGAGCGATACTGTACACGTAGAGATGACACGTACAACATCCTTCGGTGATATGCTTCAGACCAGCCTTCCAACTGGAGAGGCAGCAGATCTCGTTTTACTGAGTACAAACGAAATTACACGTTACAAGAGTTACCTTCGTTCCATGGATGATATCTGGGAGAATACAGGATTAAAAGAAGAAGATTTCTCACCGGCATATCTGAGCATGTGCTACAATGACGATACACTTTATGCAATACCATTCCAGATCAGCACATATATGATGTACTACAACAAGGATCTGTTTGAGCAGGCAGGAATTGAAGAAGTTCCAACAACATTTGATCAGTGGACAGAGGCAGCAGAGAAGATCAGTGCACTTTCTACCGCCGACAACCCGATTTATGGCTCTGGTTTATTCTATTGCTACAATGGTCAGAATCAGTCTGTAATACAGCGTTTTGGAACAGATTACATGATTACTGGAAATGAAGAGGACGGTTTCGAGGCAAATCTTCTTGACAATCAGGCATTTGCAGATGCCATGATCTGGATGAAGAATCTGTACGACAATGGATATAACCCACAGGAGACCGATATCGACTCTATGATGGCAGCAGGTCAGATTGGTCTTATGACAAACGGTGGATGGCTTAAGGGCACACTTGATGCATCAGGTGTAAATTATGGTATCGCAAGCTTACCGACTGTTACTGGAGAAGATCAGAAGGAATATGCACTTGGCGATATGTCAAGCTTTATGATCACTACATCTGCTACTGATGAGACAGCAAAGGCAGCAGAGGAGTTTATTAACTGGTGGATGACAGGAACCGGTCTTGAAGCATGTGAGACAACACAGGATGTTGATTACAGCAATGTAACACCAAATGCCGAGTGGTCTATTTCAATGTGCTACTTAAATGCATATCTGCCAACTGTTAACAGCAAGGAGTATCAGGCAGTTGATGTTCTTGTTGATTTGACACCAAGTGAGACTGCTCAAGTTCAGATGTTCACAGCACCTGGAACGCTGTTCTATAGCGATGCAGCAAGCTGCCAGGGCGACTATGTAGAAGATTGGGTATTTAATGGACCAACTGATCCGACTTATGATGATGTTCAGGATTTCTTTGCTGATTATCAGGCAGATTTAGAGGATTATATTGCTGACTATTATGATTGATCCGATATAAACGGTACGATTGGGTGACAGGAGGCGTGGGGATGCCGGAATGATCCGGTATCCCCACTTTTTATCAAAATCGGGGAGCGTTGCATCAGAGTTAGAAGGGAGAGCAGTATCATGACCGCAACTGGAAAAAAGAAAAACATATCTATTGAGAAAAGGCGTGAGAGAACAGCATATCTGTTTATAGCACCGGCAGCGATTTTAATAATTGCATTTTGCATTATTCCATTGATTGCATCATTTTATATCAGTACTCAGAAGATGGGTGTTGATTTATCAGCTGCCGAGTTTATTGGATTCGATAATTATAAAAAGATTGTCGGTGACAGACGTTTCTGGCAGAGCGTTGGCATTACATTAAAATATACCGTAGCAGAGATTCCGCTGCAGATGATAATAGGTGTTGTGCTGTCTGCGCTTTTGGCAAAGAATACACGTAAGAATAAGATTTTTAGAAGTATCTATTTTCTTCCAGTTATTGCATCGGCAGTAACAGTAGGTGTTACATGGCAGCTTGTTCTTCATTCAAATATTGGTATTTTCACATATTGGTTAAAGCTTCTTGGATTTTCTGATATCAATTTGCTTAATAATGCGAGTTCTGCTATTTTTGTAGTAGTATTTGTTGCGATCTGGAAGACTTTTGGTATTTCAACGATTATTCTTGTGGCAGCAATTCAGAATATCCCAGAGTCCCTATATGAAGCATCCGCAATTGACGGAGCAGGAAAACTAAGCCAGTTTTTCCATGTTACTCTGCCAGGCATTATGCCATCCTTCTGGTTTTTGCTTATGACACGTATTATTGGCTCTTTGCAGATGTTCGATATCGTGTACACATTGACGGGCGGAGGTCCAAGCCGTTCTACCACCACACTTGTTGTTTATATCTATGATACAGCGTTCAAGTCATTGGATAAGACTGGATATGCAACAGCGATGAGTGAGGTTTTGTTTGGTTTTATCATGATTATTACTGTTATCATGTATACCATTATGAACAAGACATCAGATGACTAAGATAATAAAACTTGGAAAGGCATGGTAGAAAAGATGAAAAATCAGGAATTAATTACAAATAAAAAGCCGCTTGATTTACAGATAAAAAACGGCATTAAATATTTTCCAGTCTTTGTTGTCCTGTGTGTATTTGCATTTTTGCTGTTGGCACCGCTTGTTTGGATGTGTCTTGGCTCATTCAAGAGTGATGCAGAGGTTATGCAATATCCGCCGAAGTTTTTTCCACAGGCAAACCATTTGCTTGAAAACTGGAAAACAGTCATGACAAGAATTGATTTTCTGACATTGACAAAAAATACAGTCATCTATGCAGTGGGCTGTACAATCCCTTCTATGTTTATCAATGCATTAGCTGGATATGCATTTGCACGTTTTAATTTTAAGGGGAAAAATTTATTATTTCTTCTGTTTTTGGCAACGATGATGATTCCATTTCAGGTAATCATGGTTCCGTTGTATTTGGAAGTTTATTATTTAAAGTGGCTCAATACCTACTGGGGTCTGATTATTCCAAAGGTTGCATCAGCATATTGGATATTCCTGTGCAGAGCAGCATTTCAGGAGCTTCCTAAGGAGCTTGAGGATGCGGCACGTATTGACGGACTTGGAGAGTTTGGCATTTTCTGGAAGATTATGCTGCCTCTTGTAAAGCCAACAATGATCACAATGCTTCTTCTTGGAATTAATAACTGCTGGAATGACCTGCTTTGGCCATTGATTGTGGCAAATGCATCCACGATGCGTACATTGTCAAATGGTCTGGCTATTTTTATAGGAGATCGTACTTCTGAGTATAGTTTGGCATTCACTGCGGCAGCTGTATCAATGCTTCCAATGCTTGTTCTTTACATCTTTGGACAAAAATATTTCGTTGCCGGACAGGTTTCTTCCGGAATTAAGGGATAATGACAAAAACAACATTTGAGAGAGGGAGACAAGATGGCATATTTACTTGCATATACGAAAAAAGGAGAAGGGTGCTACCCGGATTTTAATTACCCTGGACATGTTGGATATAATTGTGACTGGGAGCAGGCGATGCATCTGGCACTCAGCGAGGATGGAAAGAATTTTACACCACTTCGAAATAATACAGGCATCTTATTTGCAAAGGCATCTTTTGAGGAAGATGAGTTTGTCGGAGTTACAAAGACGTTAGTGGATCCTTGGATCTGCTGCGGAGAAGATGGTATATTTTATGTGCTGGCTGTTAGACGCAATCAAAATGCACCAGATTCAAAACATATTGGCCGCATGATGGTCTTTACATCAACAGATCTTGTTCATTACAGTGAGCCTGTTTTTGTGAAGCTGTCCGAAGAAGAAATTCGCAGACCACGCTGCCGATACGATAAAGAGCGTGCATCCTATTATGTGGAATGGGAGACAGCGTCAGGAAGATTTTGTGCATGCACAAAAGATTTGAAAAAAATAGAAAAAACTGAAAGTTGTACACAAACGCAATTTAACTTACAGCAGGAATTGCCACAGCATATAGACGGTTTTGGCACAGAAGACTGTGTGCTTGGAAATGTGATCGCAATTACGAAGGAGCAGGAACAAGTTTTAAGAGAATATTTTGACGAGATTTGCTATGTAAAGACAAAACCCATTCAGGTAAGCTGGCCTGTTGGAAAATCTATCAATTCTTTATTAGGCAGCAGCCCAAAGGCAGTATGTGTCTACAGTGATGGTTCAACACATGAAAAGATGGTTGAGTGGGACGAGGAAGCACTTTGCAGGGTAGATGTGAATAAGCCAGGAAGCTGGAAAATTCCAGGAAAAATCAAGCAGAAACGTTGGAAATTTCCGATACCGCTTAGATTTCTCCCAGATGAGCTTGTTGAATTTAATGGAATGTCTGATCCGTGCGTGACTGAATATCATGGAAAATATTACCTTTCGTCCTCAGGCACACATCACATTCAGCTTCGCATTGCAGATACAATAGAAGGAACCTTTGATGCTGAACCGACCGTCATCTATCGTATTCCATTGAAAAATGGTCTTAACTTTGTTGGAACATGGGCAGCAGAGCTTCATGAGATTGATGGTGTGTTATATCTATTTACTTCTCTCTGTGAGAATGCACAGTGGATTCATGTAAAATCAGTTATTCTTCGCTGTAATGGTGATCCAGCAGATCCTAATTCATGGGAAGCACCTAGAAAGTGTGTTAAGATAGATGGCTCCGATCTGACCGAGGGTGGCATTTCACTTGATATGACATGGTTTCGTGATAATGGAAGAGATTATGTGATGTGGTCTGATCGTAAGATTCACTACGGTGCAGACGATGAACATTTTGAGGCAGGAACAGCTGACGTTTATATCGCAACAGTTGATCCGAAAAAGCCATGGCAGCTGACAAGCGAGCCGCATTGTGTTGTGCGCCCAATGTATGGCTGGGATCGCTATGAGACGCCAGTAGACGAAGGTCCATATTTGCTTCGCCGCGGCGATGATCTTTTTGTAACAATTTCTGGATCTTCTACTAGCATGGGTGATCTGTATGATGTTGGTTTGCTTCATGCAAAGAGCGGCACAGATTTGCTGCAGGAAGAAAACTGGACATGGCTTAGCTACCCGCTTTTGACAAAAGAAAGTGTGCCGGGTGAATATGGACCAGGCCACAACAATTTTGTTAAAGATCCAGACACAGGAGATGATTTGATGATTTATCATGCTATTCCACATGATGAAAACGACAAAACACTATTTCGTCAGCCAGGAATTAGGCGTGTGCACTGGGCAAAGAATGGACTGCCATATCTTGAGATGACACCAGAGCGTGATCTGCCAGAAGGCAGCGAAAATGTAGTCATGGAACTTGTGATTGAGTAAGGGGGGAATGCTGTGATTAAGTAAATGATGCGCGCTCACGTTTAAGCTCATCATGCAGCTGACGCAAAGTCCACTTTCGATTAGTAGGCGTAAGAATTGCCTTTAAATCGATTTGGACTTTGCGGCTTTTTAATTCGAAAAGCATACGATTTAAGTGTTTTTCGCTTAGGTCACAGAAAATAAGGATGCTGTCAGAGGGCAGTTGGTTATCGGCAATTAAAGGAGAAATAGAGGCAGAGGAAGTGCTATTAACAGAGCTAATTTTTCCATTAACGATATTATCTAACGTTTCATTGTAGATAGAAGCATCTGCCTTAATCACTCGTATCTTCATATTAGAAGCGAGACGTTCAATTTCTCTTGTATTTTCAATTTGAAAGCAAATTAATTTTTCCATAAATATTGTAGAAGTCCTTTCATATAAATTTGGCAGTCTGATTCTAGTTGTAGAGTCAGGCTTTTTCTTTTAGGAATCTGGCGCGGGAATCCTCGGCCATTCAATGACCGAGATGAAAGCGCCGCTTGCTTTTATCATACCATAAATCTGCCGAAGGCGTGAAGCTTTTTTTAGGTACTCCCCACGCAAGGGGGGGGTAATCCTAATTAAAATTTATTTTACCATCATTTTTGAAGTTGTCCCCATACAAGTGGGGATAACTTTTTTTGTTACTAAGATAAAATGGTGGCGCCAAAAATGTTAATCCCCATGGCATCACAAAAACCACTTGACAAATACCCTGTAGGGGTATATAGTAAAGTTACTCCAACAAAGTACCCCATGGGGGTATATAAAAATATAGGGAGGGTTTTATGTGTATGGAATATAATGAACAGTCTGTCTGTCCCCACTGTAAGCACACACAGCGAGATGAGGATCAAAAAAAGCTTCTCCAAAATCGCTTGCGCAGAATTGAAGGTCAGGTACGCGGTTTGCAGTCGATGTTAGAGCAGGACGCTTATTGCAACGACATTTTGATTCAGTCAGCTGCAGTCAGCGCTGCGCTTAGCGCTTTTAACCGTGAGCTTTTGGAAAATCACATCCGCCATTGTGTGGCAAGAGACATCCGTGAGGGTAAGGATGAGGTCATCGATGAGCTGATGGGGACACTCAAAAAATTAATGAAGTAGTGCTAGTTGGGAATTTAAGAACTAGTACTACAAAAGAAAGGGGCATGTTTATGGAACAATACAATGTGACAGGCATGAGCTGTGCTGCCTGCAGCAGCAGAGTTGAAAAAGCCGTCTCAAAGGTACCAGGCGTAAGCACTTGTTCCGTCAGTCTATTGACAAACTCAATGGGAGTTGAGGGCAGCGCCAGTCCAGACAGCATTATTGCGGCGGTTGAGGCGGCTGGATATGGAGCATCGTTAAAGGGTGCTTCTGACACAAGAAATGCATCGGTAAATCATGCGGCAGAGGAGGATGCATTAAAGGATAAGGAAACACCAGTATTAAAGAAACGTCTGATCGCGTCAATTGGTTTTCTGGCAGTTTTGATGTATTTTTCAATGGGGCATATGATGTGGGGATGGCCGCTTCCATCATGGTTTGAAGGAAATCATGTTGCGATGGGACTTTTGCAGATGATTTTAGCAGCAATCGTTATGGTCATTAATCAGAAGTTTTTTATCAGCGGCTTTAAGAGCTTATGGCATCGTGCACCAAACATGGATACACTTGTTGCACTTGGTTCAATGGCATCATTTGTATGGAGTGTCATTGCACTGTTTTTGATGACAGATGCGCAGCTTCATGGAGATATGGAAGGTGTAATGCGCTACATGGACGAGTTCTATTTTGAATCAGCTGCCATGATTCTTACACTGATCACAGTCGGAAAGATGCTTGAAGCGCGCTCAAAGGGAAAGACAACAGATGCCCTAAAGAGTCTGATGAAGCTTGCACCAAAGCAGGCTACACTGATCATAGATGGAAAAGAAAACGTTGTGCCGATTGAACAGGTAAAAAAAGGTGATATTTTTGCAGTTCGTCCGGGAGAAAGCATTCCAGTGGATGGCATTGTCACTGAGGGAAATAGTGCTGTCAATGAGGCTGCATTGACAGGAGAAAGTATTCCTGTAGATAAAGCACCTGGCGATCTTGTATCAGCAGCGACAATTAACCAGTCTGGTTATCTTCGCTGTGAGGCATCACGTGTAGGTGATGATACGACGCTCTCTCAGATCATCAAGATGGTCAGCGATGCGGCAGCAACAAAGGCACCAATCGCAAAAGTGGCAGACAAGGTTTCAGGTGTATTTGTACCAGTTGTTATCAGCATTTCACTTGTGACTCTTCTTGTCTGGCTGCTTCTTGGAAAGGACTTTGCATATGCGCTGGCAAGAGGCATTTCTGTATTAGTAATTAGCTGTCCATGTGCGCTTGGCCTTGCGACTCCTGTTGCGATCATGGTTGGAAACGGACTCGGTGCGAAAAACGGAATCTTGTTCAAGACAGCAGTATCACTTGAGGAAACCGGGAAGATCCAGATTGTTGCGCTTGATAAGACAGGAACCATTACAAATGGAACACCGAAGGTAACTGATATTGTTCCGGCAGATGGCATTTCACAAGATGAGCTGCTTCGCCTTGCGTTTGCATTAGAGGCAAAGAGTGAGCATCCGCTTGCAAAGGCAATTGTTGAGGAAGGAAAAAGTAAGGGTCTTGATACTGCTTCATTGCAGGCAGATAATTTTACTGCTCTTGTGGGAAATGGACTCGAGGGAACGATAGAAGGTTCTCATCTGCTTGGCGGAAGTGTATCGTTTATCTCTGGTAGAGTAACCATATCAAAGGCTGACAGACAAAGGGCTGCTTTGCTTGCTGAGAGTGGAAAGACACCTCTTTTATTCGCGAGGGATAAGAAGTTTTTGGGAATCATTGCTGTAGCTGATACGATCAAGGAGGATAGCCCGAAAGCCATCCGTGAGCTTCAAAATATGGGTATCCGCGTTGTTATGCTGACTGGCGATAATGAGCGCACAGCCCGTGCGATTGGTGCACAGGCTGGTGTAGACGAGGTAATCGCAGGAGTTCTCCCAGAAGGAAAAGAGCAGGTGATTCGTGCTCTTAAAGAAAAGGGAAAGACAGCAATGGTAGGTGATGGCATCAACGATGCACCGGCACTGACACGCGCCGATATAGGAATTGCAATAGGAGCAGGTGCAGATGTCGCAATTGATGCAGCCGATGTTGTGCTGATGAAGAGTAACTTAACTGATGTGGCAGCAGCAGTTCGCTTAAGCCGTGCATCACTTCGCAATATTCACGAGAACCTCTTCTGGGCATTTATATACAATATCATCGGAATCCCGCTTGCAGCAGGTGTGTATGCGCACTGGGGACTGCTATTAAATCCGATGTTTGGTGCAGCAGCAATGAGTCTTTCAAGCTTTTGCGTTGTATCAAATGCACTGCGGCTTAATTTCTGCCGTCTGCATGACGCAAGTCATGACAGAAAAAGAAAAAAACATATAATTGAAGGCTGCCTGATCGAAAAGAAAGAAACACCAGATGAATTTTCAGGTGCAATAGATGGGCAGGGAAAGGAAGAAAAAACTATGACAAAGACAATGAAAATCGAAGGAATGATGTGTGGACACTGCGAGAAGCGTGTAAAGAAAGTACTTGAGGCAATTGATGGTGTAGAAAGCGCAGAAGTCAGCTACGAGGCAGGCACAGCAGTTGTGACATTAAGCAGTGATGTAGCAGACGATGTACTCAAAAAGGCCGTTGAGGATCAGGATTATACTGTAAAAGGAATTGAATGAACCATTGGGGACAGGTAAAATGGCTTTTTTACTGTCCCTGTGGCTTAGTTCACAAAATCTTCACAAAAAATTAGCACTCAACTCTTGACATTGCTAACAATACGTGCTATAGTACAGCTAGAACAAAAGAGAGGGGTACAGAGAGAACAAAAGGAACAAAAAAGTTGAATGTTCCAGGTTCTCCAAGGAACTTCCAATCTGGAGTTTGGAAACAGCAAAGCTGCGGATGAAAAATAAACTGGAAAAATAATGATGAGTGATTTGAAAG